>DASWBF010000508.1:0-25298 GCA_036390735.1 Mycobacterium sp.
CGCCGGCGATTGCGGCGCGTGCACGGTGTGGCTCGACGGCAATCCGGTGCACAGCTGCATCACGCCTGCGTTCCGCGCCGACGGTCGCGAGGTGACCACGGTCGAGGGCCTAGGTTCCCCGGACCAGATGTCGCCGCTGCAGCGGCAGTTGCGTGATGCGCCCGGCTTCCAGTGTGGGTTCTGCACGCCGGGCATGATCATGACCGCGGCGTCATTCTCGGACGAGCAGAAGATGGACCTGCCGCGCTCGCTGAAGGGAAACCTGTGCCGCTGCACCGGCTATCGCGCGATCGAAGATGCCATCCGCGGGGTCGCCGGCATCGAGGACGCCGAGGCCGGCAAGGCGGTGGGCGTCAGCGTCGGCGCCCCCGCGGGCACCGAAGTCGTCACCGGCACAGCCGAATACACGATGGACACGCACATCGACGGCATGTTGCATCTGAAGGTGTTGCACTCGCCGCATGCCCACGCGCGCATCCGATCCATCGACAAGACGGCAGCGCTCGCGGTGTCCGGCGTACACCGCGTCTACACGTGGGAAGACGTGCCGCGCAAGATCTACAGCACCGCGATCCACACCGATCACCTCGTCGATCCCGACGACACGTACATCCTCGACGACGTGGTGCGCTTCGTCGGACAGCGCGTAGTGGCCGTGGTAGCCGACACGATCGCCGCTGCCGAGGAAGGCTGCCGCAAGGTGGTGGTCGACTACGAGGTGCTGCTGGCTGTGTTCGACCCGGAACTGGCGATGGCGGACGGCGCGCCGCAGCTGCACGGGTCCACCGACCCGTTCGTGCACGACCCGATCCGCAACATTCTCGTGGAACTGCACGGCGAAATCGGCGACGTGGAGACGGGATTCGCCGAGGCCGACGTGATCCACGAGGGCACCTACTTCTCGCCGCGCGTGCAGCACGTCCATTTGGAGACGCACGGCTCGATCGCGTGGATGGCCGACGGCCGGCTGAACGTACGCACCAGCTCGCAGTCGCCGTCGATCGCCAAGCAGAAACTTGAGTATCTGTTCGACCTGCGTCCCGACCAGCTGCGGGTCTTCTGCAAGCGGGTCGGGGGCGGGTTCGGCGGCAAGCAGGAGCTCATCGCTGAGGACCTCGTCGCGCTGGCCGCGCAGGACATCGGCCGCCCGGTCTGCTGGGAGTACACCCGCGAAGAGGAGTTCACCACCGCCTCGCCCCGGCACCCGATGAAGATCACCGTCAAGCTCGGCGCGCGCGCCGACGGCACGCTCACCGCCCTGCAGTTCCGCAACGTGTCGAACACCGGCGCGTACGGCAACCACGGCGGCGAGACGCTGTTCGCCGGTGCGGCCGCCGTCGCGCTCTACCGTTGCCCCAACAAGAAGTTCGACGGGTATTCGGTGTACACGAACACCGTGCCCAGCGGCGCGCTGCGCGGTTACGGCATGACGCAGCCCGCCTTCGCGGTGGAGTCGGCGATCCATGAACTCGCCGTCGCCTTGGACATGGATCCCCTTGAGCTGCGCCGCCGTAACATCGTGCGGCCCGGCGACTCGTTGCTGGCGATTCACGACGAGCCCGACGACGTCGAGTTCACCGAGGACGGTCTGGCTCAGTGCATCGACCTCGTCGATGACGCGCTGCGCCGCAACGCTGCGCACGCGAGGAGCAATTGGGACACAGCCGGACAAACGTTGGGTGACGACTGGCTCGTCGGCGCCGGCACCGCGAGCTCGCTGCATGAGACCGCCCCGCCCACCGAGCACATCTCCGAGGCGTGGGCCACGTTGGGCGATGACGACATCTACGAGATCGCGGTGGGCACAGTCGAATTCGGCGAAGGCACGTCCACCGTGCACGTGCAGCTCGCCGCCACCGTGCTGTGCACCACGCCGTCGCGGGTTCGGCTGGTGCAGTCCGACACCGACCGCAACGGGTTCGACACCGGCGCGTTCGCCAGCGCCGGGATGTTCGTCGCGGGCAACGCGGTGCTGCGAGCCGCCACCGCGCTGCGCGACCGCATCCTGCGATTCGCCGCCTCGCACAGCAACAGTCATGTATCTGCGTGCGTAATGGACGACGACGCGGTGCGGTGCGGCCACACCCGGGTTCCGTTGAGCGAACTCGTCGCCGCCGCGCGGCAGCGGGGCATCCGGTTCACCGAATCCCGCAAGGCCTACGGGTCTCCGCGCAGCGTCACGTCGAACACCCACGGCTTCCGCGTCGCCGTGCACCGGGTCACCGGCGAGATACGCGTCCTCTACAGCGTGCAGGCCACCGACGCCGGCGTCGTCATCAACCCGGTGCAGGTGCGAGGTCAGGTGGAAGGCGGTGTCGCCCAAGGCATCGGCTTCGTGCTGACCGAGAACCACCACGTCGACGGCAACGGCGTCATGACCAACCCGAGCCTGCGCAACTACCGCATCCCGACCTTCGCCGACGCCCCCCGCACCGAGGTGATCCTGGTCGACTCGACCGACTCGGTGGGGCCGATGCGCGCCAAGGGCATGGCCGAGTGCTGCACCAACCCGGTCGCGCCTGCGCTGGCCAACGCCGTCCACGACGCCACAGGGGTGCGCTTCCGCGAACTGCCGCTAACCCCGGAACGGATCTACGACCGGCTGCCGTCACGTGAGCTTGCGAAGCGATGAGCGCCGGCAACGTCACCGACAACGCCGCGACCGTCATCATCGGTCAGCGCCTCAAACCCGGATGCGAGGAGGCGTTCCTGGCGTGGCAGCACGACTTGAACAGCACCGCTTCCCGTTACCCGGGATTCGTTGCCGCGGAGGTCACTCCACCGACTGCGGTGCAACCTGACTGGACCGTCGTCTACCGCTTCGACACGATCGCGAACTTGCGGGCCTGGCTGAACAGCGCCACCCGGCAGGATCGGCTGCCTGAGGGGCGGCCGTTTTTCGAAGCCCCGCCCACCCAGCAGGTGATCCGGGGCAGTGCCAAGGCGCCCGACGAACTCGTCACCGTCGTCGTGACCCACCGTGTCGCCCCCGAGCACCTGCAGGAGTTCCTGCAGTGGCAGGACCGACTGCGAGAAGCCGAGAGCAGGTTTCCCGGTTTTCGTGGTTCGGAGCTGTTCCGCCCTATCCCCGGTGTCCAAGACGACTGGACCGCGATGTACCGTTACAACACGGCCGCCGACCTCGATGCATGGCTGAAATCACCTGAGCGGCAACAACTCCTGGCCGAAGGCAAGAACTTCGAGGATTTCGAGTTGCGCACGGTCGACAACTCGTTCGGCAGCTGGTTCGCGTTCGACGACGGCGCAGCCGACGCGAAGCCGCCGTCGGACTTCAAGACGTCGATAGCCGTCTGGGTCGGCCTCTATCCCACTGTGGTTCTGCTGACCCTCGCAACGTCACCGCTGAAAATGCCCTTGTGGCTTGGCATGTTGGTGGGCAATCTGTTGTCCAGCTTCGCAATGACTTTCGTGACGATGCCGTTTTACGTCAACCCACTATTGAAGAAGTGGCTGCGGCTGCCGGACGGTGTGCCGAAGACTCGGGTGAACGTGCGTGGCGTCGTGCTGATCGCCGCGGTGATGGCGGCCTGGACGCTGGCTTTCTATCTCATTACCAGGGTGTTCTGGCACCTGCCCTGACGTCTATCGGCCGCCCAAAGGGACAGGCCCGTTCACACCGGCGCTGGCCGGCAATCTGGTTAACACGTTCGGCGTCAACGTGTTCGCCTGCGGATCCGCACGAGCGAGCCCGAACTTGACGACTTCGGCACCCTGTGGGCCCGCGCCGCTGACCAGGAGATCGGCGCCCGACGTCGTGCTGGTGGTCGCCACCGTGACGCCGGGAGCGCCACCGGTGAACGGATTGAACGAGGCGGTCTGACGGAACATGACATGCCCCGAGTGTTGATCCGGGCTGTGCGTATACATCGCGGGTTGGCCATCCAGGCGAGAACCCGCCGACCACACCCGCACGGTGCCGTCCCCGGCCAGCTGGCCGGTGATGATGCTCTTTGCACCGCCTTCTTGTCCGGCGACCCATCCCGTCGACAGCGAGACGCCTCCGGTGTAGGACTCGTCGTAGGCCAACAACTCCGCGGACATCGCCGGCTCACCAGGGCCGATCTGCTGCTGCGGCGCGCCATTTGCCAGCGCCCTCGCGGTCGGCGTGTACAGGTCGTAACGGAACGTCCTGACTTTCGCAGGCTCCCCCGGCCCCGGAGCGGTCACGATGCTCTCTCGGCCCGTCTCCATCTCGACCAGACCCGTCGCGATCGTCACGCCTGCCTGCGATCCGGGGTAGGGCTTGAAGCTGGAGAACACGTCGGGTGCAATGCCCTTCTCGGTCGGTAGCTTCGACGAGAAAACCTTGACTTCGGACTCCATGCCCGGTCCGGATCCCACGATGATGTTGGCGGCCAACGCATTTCCGTCGATGTTGGCACCCGCGACGTTGACGCCGCCACGGAAGCCCGCGTCGAACGGTGCGAACCGAGTCAACTCTGTCCTGAATGGACCGTCAGGCGTGTCGCTGCCGCTGTAGACAACCACTTCGGAATCCGTTCCCGGCCCAGTGCCGACGATCAGGTCGAGAATCATGTCACCGTTGACGTCGGCCATGGCCACCGACGGGGTGCCCTCGAATGCCGGGAACGGATAGACGGTGGCGATGACCGTGTCGCCGTTGCCGTCGTGCACCTGCACAGTGGCAGGCTTACCGTTCGACCCTGGGACCGCCACCGCGTACGTCGACACCTCGGGAATCACGTTGACGGTCCCCATCAGACCGTTGTCCTCGTGGTTGAGGCGGTGGCAGTGGATGACGAAAGTGCCTGCATACTCCAAGAATTCGCTACGCAATGTCAGCGATGCTGGAGCCAGCGCCTGATCGTTCGCGTCAATCGTCGGCGGGGGGACGTTGGCGTTGTCCACGCCGAACGGTTGTACGCCGGTTTTGGTACCAATGAGGGGACTCACGACTTCCTGCACTTGAAAGTCATTCACGTGGATGTGTATCGGGTGCCCATCGTTGTTGTAGTTGGTGATCGCCCATTCTTCGACGGAGTTGAGTCGAGGCTGGATCAATGGGATGTTCGGGAAGATGTTGTCGTCGAACTGGTAGGTGAACGCCTTCGGATCGTTGTTGCTGGCGTTCTTGTTGCCGAACCCGCCCGAGATCATCAACTCCCGCCGGACGGCGGGTGTCATCACGGAGGTATCGACGAACGACGTGAAGGCGTCGAGGTTCTGCCCGGGCTCGAATGCCGTCGTCTGCCCCTCGCCGCTATCTGGGGTCACGTGTAACAGGGTCTGGGTCGGGAAGGTGAAGAAGCCGTCCCGTGCGCTGATGTACTTGGGGTCGATGGTCACCGTGCCCAGCACGGCCGGGGAATTCCTTGTGCCGTTGTTGGTGTACAGCACACCGGGTTCGGAGATTCCCTTGACGCCGTCCTTCGGCGGCATGTCCAAGACGAGGTCACCGGATTTCGGCATCGTCACCGCGATCGCGTACCGCGACGCCGGCGGAATCTCCAGATAGGTTCCGTCGCCGTCGACGGGCCGCTGCACCTGCGTGTAGGGGTTCCCGTCCTGGCCCACGATGGAGAATTTCGGATGCGTGCCCGTCGCTGTCTCGGTGAATCTGACCGGCATGTAGGCGATGTCGCTGATGTTGGCCAGCACCCAGATCTCGGTCTGGCCCGGCTTGAGCTTCAGCTCCGGCTGGAACTGCCCGTTGACGGTGAACTGCACGTCGCGCTGGTTGTCGGGCAGCGACGGGTTTGCGGGGACATTCCTTGATGGGCTGGTGAAGCTCTGGAGATTCTGCGGAATGAACTGGTTCTGCCCGCGGTGGTTGTGGATGGAGAGCGGACCCTGGTACCAATTCGTGAAGTATTCGGCGCCTTTGGTGGTCTCCGAGAAGTTGACCGGGGCAAGACTCGGAGAGTACGTGCCATCGGCGAGCTGTGACCCTTCCGGCGGCTTGAGTGTGCTCACCCACTGCTCCCAGTACGGGTTGTTCAACTGGTGGCCGCCGCCTTTTCGGTCGAAGACGAAGTTGTACTGCAATGCCATGACGCGGATGGGAATGTTGTTCTGCGTCACTATCGGTAGGTTGCCGTCGGGGCGGCCGATCTCCAGCAGACCGGCGAGGCCCATGTAGGTCTGCTGCGCCGTCAGGGTGTGACGATGGCTGTGGTACCAATACAAGCCATTCGGCATGTCGGTTGGCACGGCGTAGTCATATGTGTTGCCCATCCCGGGCGGAATGTTGAGCAGCACGTTGTCGGCGTTACCGCTCGGGCTCACGTGCAGCCCGTGGGTATGCAGATTGATCGGCGCCGACTCTAGGGCGGGCGGGTAGATCGGCACATCCCCGCCTGCCGGGGTCATCGCTGGGTTGTTGAAATCCGCGATCGACAGACCCTGCAAGTCGTTGTCGAAGTGGACGATCAACCGCTGCCCGGGATCGACTCGCAATGTCGGCGCGGGGTAAAGGTTGTCGCCTTTTGTCGAGCCGTCTGAGCTCGTTCCCTTGATGAGCTCATACCCGAACACCAGGAAGTTGGTGACCGGTTGCTTCACGGTGTCGAGCGCGACGGTGCCCTGGTGTGCGGACAGCCGCACCTCGAGGACGCCGTCCTTGCTGGAAAGTTTCACCGGCTCGCGGTACGGGGCCGGCTTGCCGTCCGGTCCTGCGAAGACCCCCGCCTGCGGACCGGGCGGGGATTCCGGCTTGTCCGACGAGCACGAGCCCAGCATCAGCGTCAGGGCCACGACCAGCCCGATGGCCATGATGGACCTGGCACGTCGTAGTTTCATCTGGCGAACCTACCCGACCTCGCGCAGGAAGTGTCAGCTGTCTTCCCGCAGTTCGTCGGTGGTCAGCAGGTCGTCACGAATGTTCTGCTCGCGGTAGGCCAGCTGGCCGACGCGGTTGGCCACCACGGGCGCGGTGATCAACGTGAACATCGCGGTGAGAATGATCATTCCGACGTCGACGTTCCCGCGCAGCCGGACCGCCGCGCCGACGAGCACCAGCAGCAGCCCGAGCACCTGAGGTTTGGTCGCAGCGTGCATGCGGGACAACGTGTCCGGGAAGCGGACCACGCCGATCGACGCGGTCAGCGCCAGTGCCGACCCGCTGAGCACAAGCACAGCCGTGACTACGTCAAGCGCGGTCATCGCCGTCCTTCGACTCGACGTCGGGCACCCGGAACCGCGCTACGCTCACCGATCCGACGAAACTGATCAACGACAGCGCCGTGATCCCGTAGACGACGGTGGAGTCCAGGCTGAACGCGGCCCACGTGCCCAACCCGCACATCGCGACCGCGACGAGGGTGTCGACGCCCACGAGGCGGTCTAATGTGCTGGGGCCGGCCAGGATTCGGAATGTGGTCAACGCGGCGGCGGCCGCCAGCATGACGGCCGCGATCATCCAGACGGTTGTCATGCTTGCTCCTCGGCCACCGGTCGCCAGTCCTTGTCGCGTTCGAATGCTGCGATGAGCAGCCGCTCCAGCTGTGCGACCTCGTTGTAGAAGCGGTTGACCGCGCGAGGGGAGCCGACGTCGAGCACGTGGACGTAGAGCAGGCGCCGGTCCCGGTCGATCTCCAGCACCATCGTGCCGGGGGTGATGTTGATGGCATGCACGGCGAGCACGAGAACGAGGTCGGATTTCACCGCCAGCCTGACGCGAAGCACAGCGCTCATCGGCGGCGGTCCGGGTTTGATCGCCAGCCACGCGACCTGAAGGCTGGACACCACAAGATTGCGGCCGATGACCACGTTCAGCTTGGCCAGCGACAACGGGTGCAGCCGGCCCTCGATTGGCACCACCGGCAGCGACAGCAAGAACGTGATCAGCAGTGCCACCGCCAAACCGCTGAGGATGTTGGCGGCAGAGATCGTGCCCCACAACAGGATCCATACGGCGACCAGCCAGCACACCGACCACACCCGTAGCGCCCACCGTCTGCTCATCTCGTGCCCACCACCGCCGTGATGTATCGGTCGCGGTCGAGCATCTCGGCGGCCGCGCGGTCGGCGTAGGAGAAGAAAGGCCCGGCCAGCACAGTCAGCGCCAGGCCCACCCCGATCAGCGCCACCGTCGGCGCCAGCATGCCGAACGGCATCCGGCCGACGTCGTCGCGGTCCAGGAACGTGACATCGGCTTCGGGGTCGTCGAGCAGCACCGTCGGGCCGGCGTTGGACAGGGCACCCTCCGGTGCGTCGGCGCGCGGACGCCAGAACGCCTTGCTGTACACGCGGGTGACCGCGTACAGCGTCAGCAAGCTGGTGGTGACTGCCCCGCCGACGAGCACCCACGCCAGCGCCGACCCCTCCTGGGCGCCGGCCTGAAGCAGTGCGACCTTGCCGAGGAAGCCCGAAAACGGTGGAATCCCACCGAGATTGAGCGCAGGCAGCAGGAACAGCAGCGCCAACAACGGGCTGGCGGTGGCGAGCCCGCCGAGTCGGCGCAGCGTCGACGCGCCAGCCTGCCGTTCGATCAGCCCGGCGACCAGGAACAGCGTCGTCTGCACGATGATGTGGTGCGCGACGTAGTAGATCGCGCCCGTCATGCCGGGGCGGTTGGCCAACGCGATGCCGAACACCATGAAGCCGATGTGGCTGACCAACGTGAACGACAGCAGTCGTTTGATGTCGTTCTGGGCGATCGCGCCGAGCACACCGACCAGCATCGTCAGGAGCGCGGCGACCAGCAGCACACTGTCCAAGCCGCCGCTGGGAAAAAGCAGCGAATGCGCCCGAATGATCGCGTAGACACCGACTTTCGTCAGCAGTCCGGCGAACACGGCCGTCACGGGCGCGGGCGCGGTGGGGTAGGAGTCGGGCAACCACGTCGATAGTGGGAACACCGCGGCCTTGATGCCGAACGCGACGAGCAGCACCGCGAACAGCGCGCTTCTGGTGCCGGGCGCTACGTCGTCGAGCCGGACGGCGAGTTCGGCCATGTTCAGTGTCCCTGTCGCAGCGTAGATCAGCGCGAGCGCGAACAAGAAGATCAGCGACGCGACCATCGAGACCATCACATAGGCGATGCCCGCGCGTACTCGGTCCGCGCTGGCGCCGATGGTCAGCAGCACGAAGCTCGCGGTCAGCAGCACCTCGAAGCCGACGAAGAGGTTGAACAGGTCGCCGGCCAGAAACGCGCCGCACACCCCCGCCGACAGCACCAGGTAGGTGGGCAAGAAGATCGACACCGGCTGGCGCTCGTCGCCGTCGCGGATGCCCTGACCGATCGCATAGAGGACCACGGCCAGCAGCACGATCGACGACACCACCATCATCAGCGCCGACAGCCGATCCACCACCAGCGTGATGCCCAGCGGCCCGAGCCCCGGCACCGTCGGTCCCCAGCCGCCGACCTGGACCGCGATCGTGCCGCACTTGTCGGTCAGGTAGATCAGCGTGACGCACACCGCGACGACGGCCGCCAGCGCGGCCAGGCTGATCGTGCGCTGCAGACGCGGATGGCGACCCACGAACATGGTGAGCGCCGCGCCGAGCGCGGGGATCAGCACCGGCAGCGGAGTGAGGGCGGAGGCGATACTCACGTGAGTTCTTGGGCCTTCCGCGAGTGCGCGGGCACCGCGTCGAGTTCAGCGGGTTCGTCGACGTCGAGTTCCGGCTCCGGGTGGACGACGTCCTCCTCGACCTCGTCCTCCGTCTGCTGCGACACCCGGGTGTCCTCCGGGTCGTCGGGGACTTCCTCGGCGGTGGTGAGCCGATAGGACCGGTACGCCAGTGCCAACACGAACGCGGCCACACCCATCGAGATGACGATCGCGGTGAGGATCATGCCCTGCACCAGCGGGTCGGCGGTACTGCTGCGTCCGGCGCTGGTGCGCCCGAAGATCGGCGGGTTGCCCGACGGGCCGCCGACGGTCAGGATCAGAAGGTTGACGGCGTTGCCAATCAACAACAGGCCCAACAACATTCGGGTTAAGTTGCGCTCCAGCAGTAGATAGACACCGCTGCTGGTGAGCACGCCGATCAACACCAAGGGCACCAAGGGTGTGGTCATCGCAACGCCAGTTCGTCGTCGAGGTGAGCGCCGAGGCTGCGCAGCACGTCGAGAACCAAACCCACCACGATCAGGTACACGCCGAGGTCGAAAAACAGTGCGGTGACGAACTTGACGTGGCCCAGCACCGGCACGTCGGCCTCGATCAGTGCCGATGACAGCACCGGCGCGCCGAACGCCAGCGACGCCAGCGTGGTGCCGGCCGAGAGCGCCAGCCCGACCCCGAGCACCTTGCCGACGTCGATCGGCAGCGTCTCGCCGAGTTCGTAGCGGCCGCCGGCGAGGTAGCGCAGCACCAGGGCCAATCCCGCGGTCAGCCCGCCCGCGAACCCGCCGCCCGGTGTGTTGTGGCCGGTGAAGAAGAAGTACACCGACAGCACCATGATCAGCGGGAAGATCACCCGCGTCGCGACTTCGAGCACCAGTGACCGATGCCGAGGGTCGCGCAACTCGCTGCCGCGCAGCCACGTCACGTCGCTGCTGACGGGTGCCGGGTGCGGTGCGTCGGATACCCGGGGCGCGGCGCCAAACCGGCGGTGGCGGAACACCATTGACGCGACACCGGTCGCCGCGACGAGAAGCACCATGATCTCGCCGAGCGTGTCCCAGGCGCGGATGTCGACGAGGAGCACGTTGACGGTGTTGGCGCCGTGGCCGCGGTGGTATGCCGCGTCGGGCAGCAGCGACGCGATCGGGGCCCCGGTGCGGGCCGCCATCGCGAACGCGGCCAGTGTGGTGACGGTGGCGCCGACGGCGAGCGCAAGCACCACGCGCGGCCCGCGCCGACGCTTGATGTTGGCCGCCTGCGCTTCGGCCGGCAGCGCGCGCAGCACGAGCACGAACACCACGAGTGTCAGTGTCTCGACGAGGAATTGGGTCAGCGCCAGATCCGGCGCACCGTGCAGCGCGAAGATCACGCCGCACCCGTAGCCGGTAATCCCGACGAGCAGCACGCCGGCCAGTCGGTTGCGCATCACGGTGGTGCCGAGCGCGGCGGCCACGATGAGCAGGCCGACCAGCAACTGCAGCGCGGAATCCCACAGCCGGAACTGCGGCCGGTCGCGCGCACCGACGAGCAGTGCGCCGACGGGCAGCAGCACCAGCGTGGACAGGATCACTGCCTGGGTCGCCGGAATCGAGCCGCGCTGTGTAACGGCCGTCACTTTCAACGACACCATGTCAGCAGCCCGCATGACGGCGTCGTATCCGCGGTCGGCGTTGCCCAGCGGAAGCCGGCCGATCCTGGTGCGGCGCAACCGGTTTCGCAGCACGAACGCACCGGCGCCGACGCCTAGCACCACCGCCGACAGCGCCAGCGCCAGGCCGACGCCATGCCACAGCTCGAGCTGGTAGGAGTGCCCACCCGGCATCGTGTCGGCGTAGTTGTCGAGGACGTCGTCGAGCCAGTCCGGCACGATGCCGAGTGCCAGGCTGGCCGCAGCCAAAATAGCCGGGGCGACAAGGAAACTCGACGACGGTCGATGCATGTGGGCGACGAGAGAGCTCGGCTCTGTTCGGCCCTTGCGGGCGAATGCTCCCCAGAGGAACCGAAGGCTGTAGATCGTGGTGAACACGGAGGCGAGCACGACCGCGGCCAACACGAAGGGCGCGGCCGCCCCGAGTGAGGCGCTGTGCGCCAGGGTCTCGAAGTCGGCCTCCTTGGCGACGAAGCCGAGGAACGGCGGCACCGCGGCCATGCTGGCCGTCGCGAACGCGGCGATGACGAACAGCGGGCGGCATTCGTGGCCCAGCCAGGCGAGCCGGCGGATGTCGCGGGTGCCGGTGGAGTGGTCGATGATGCCGACGACCATGAACAGGGCCGCCTTGAACAGTGCGTGCGCGAAGAGCAGCGCCAGGCCGGCGAGCATCAGGTTGCCGCCGCCGGCGCCGACCAGCAGGGTGATGAAGCCGAGTTGGCTGACGGTGCCGAACGCGAGGATCAGCTTGAGGTCGTATTCGCGGACCGCCCGCCACCCGGCGAGCAGCAGAGTGCCGACGCCAAGGATCACGACCGTGGGCCGCCAGGGCGGCGCATCGGCGAAACCGGGGGTGAGCCGCGCGACGAGGTAGACACCGGCCTTGACCATCGCGGCGGCGTGCAGGTACGCGCTGACCGGCGTAGGGGCGGCCATTGCGCCGGGCAGCCAGAAGTGCAGTGGCACCAGCGCGGACTTGCTGACCGCGCCGACGAGCAGCAGCGCCAGGCCGACGCTCGCGAGCGCTCCGGACGGCGGGTCGGCGACCAGCTCGGACAGCAGGTAGGTGCCTGACGTGTGCCCGAGGACGATGATCCCGACGAGCATCGCCAGGCCGCCGGCCGTGGTGACGAGCAACGCCTGCATCGCGGCGCGGCGGCTGGTGGCTCGTTCGGCGTAGTGCGCGACGAGCAGGAACGACAACACCGTCGTCAGCTCCCAGAACACGTAGAGCAACAGCATGTTGTCGCTGACGACGAGCCCGAACATCGCGCCGGCGAACGCGACGAGTTGCGCGGCGAAGCTGGGCAGCCGCTGCTCGGTATGGCCGTCATGGTGGTGGAAATAGTCGGCGCAGTAAACCAGCACGAGCGCCCCGATGCCCAGCACCAGCACGGCCATGATCGCCGACAGCGCATCGAAGCGGAGGTCGACGTTCAGGGACAGCTCGGGCACCCACTGCTGGTGGACGGTGTTGACGTGGCCCGCTTGTGGCCAGTTCAGTGCGACCCAGATCAGCGACGCCGCCGGGACGACGGCCAGCGGGTAGAACGCCATCCGGCCCCACCGGTAGACCAGCATGGGCGCCGCCACGGCAGCGACCGCGTGGGCGAGCAGGATGGCGAGCATGTGACTACTGCACGGCGACGATGTTGAGTGCGTGGTGGATACCCACGAAATCGGATTCCTTGCGCGTGATCAGAGGAATCCGCAGCGCAACTGCGACCGCCGCGATGAGCAGGTCGAAACGCCGGGGCCTAGGGTCGCGACCAATCGCGCGGACGCTTGCACACAATGCGCCGTAGACGCGGGCCGCACTGGTATCAAACGGGATTGGGGCGAACGTGCTCGTGATCCAGTGGTACCGCTGTTCTCGGACAATATTCAGCAGCGGATCCTCTGTGTGCAGCCCGTACGCCAGTTCGGCGAGCGTGATCGTGCTGACCGCAGCCGTTGCAGCAAGAGACCCCACTGCCTCGCCGGGGAAATCGATGACTACGGATGTGTCGAGCAGCACCCGCTCATGTTGCGCGTTCACGGGGCGCTCCAGCGATCCGCGTCCCGGTCGTCGACGGACTCGTCGAGCACCTTCCGCTCCTGCTTGAAACGCTCGACATCCCAACTCGGCAGCCCGCTCAACCCGGCGGCGATCTCCGTGACCGGGACGAACTGCGGCCGAACTACGAACGCGATCGGGTCATGCGGAACAAGTTCCGCGACCGGAATACCGTTGCGGGTCACCGTGAAACGTTCACCGTGCTCGACCCGGCGCATGATGGTCCCGCTGTCGTTGCGCAGCTCGCGTTGGCTGATTGTCGTCGCCACACGGGCACCGTAGCACGCTCGTGCTACGTGGTGTAGCACGTCCGCAGGCCTCTTGACATCAAGGCATAACCCGGCGCATAATTCATCATATGATGAATTGATTGAGTGTGAGGTGACTGCCATGAATGCAAGCGACGTGATCGTCGTCGGCGCGGGTCCGACCGGGCTGATGCTGGCCTCTGAGCTCGCGATGCGCGGCATAGATGTGCGACTTCTCGAGGAGCGCCGCGACATCCCGAACATCACGCGGGCCTTCGGCGTGCACGCGCGCACGCTCGAGTTGCTCGACGCGCGTGGGTTGGCAGACGAAATCGTGCAGCGTGGACTTCCGGTAACGGAGGTGGCCCCCGCCCCGGGAGCAGTGCTCAACCTCAAGGAGCTGCCAAGCCGGTACCCGATGGTTCTGATGGCACCGCAGAGCCTCACCGAGCGGGTGCTGACCGCCAGAGCTGGGCAGCTGGGCATCGAAATTCTCTATGGCGCACAGGTTGTCGGGTTGGAGCAGCACACCGGTGGGGTCTCGGTGCGGTTGGCCGACGGGACCACCGAACGTGCCAAGTACGTGGTGGGCTGCGACGGAGCGCACAGCACCGTGCGCCGTCTGCTCGGTATCGGCTTCGCGGGCAAGCAATACCAGACGCACATACTCCTCGCCGACGTCCAGCTGGCGCAGCCACCGACTGACGGGCTCTCGGCCGCCACAAGCCCCGACGGCGTCGTGCTCCTGGTTCCGTTCGGCGACGGCTGGTTCCGCGCGATCGCGTGGGATCGGACACGTGAGCAGGCTCCACTATCGGAGCCCGTCACGCTGTCGGAGATCAGGGACGCGTTCCTGCGAATCGGCAAGACCGACTTCGGCATGGGCGAAATGCGATGGAGTTCGCGCTTTCTGTCGGAACGGCGGCAGGCCGAGCGCTACCGCGTGGGTAGGGGCTTCATCGCCGGTGACGCCGCGCACGTGCATTCACCGCTTGGCGCCCAGGGCATGAACACCGGCATTCAGGACGCGATGAACCTTGGCTGGAAGCTGGCCGCGGCCATCGGCGGAACGGCACCGGAGTGGCTGCTCGACAGCTACCAGACCGAGCGGCACGCCGTCGGGGCGAATGTGCTGAAGCTCACCGACACGTTCAACCAGCTTGTGCTCGGCCGCAGTCTGCTGCGCCGGGCGTTCCGGCGAGTCGCCATCACCGTCCTGCTGAACGTCGGCGTCACCAAGCGGATGATGGCGGGGCGGCTCAGCGGCATCGGTATCCACTACCCCCGCCCGCGCGGCGCACATCCGCTGACCGGCCAGCGCATGCCCGACGTCGACTGTTCGGGAACTCGGCTCTACGAGCTGATGCGCGACGGCCGCTTGGTGCTCCTAACTCGATGCAGCGTCGATGTCGGGCGTAACGATGTCACCGTCGCTGTCCACGCCGACCCGGCACTGCCCGAGGCAGTCTTGGTCAGGCCGGACGGCTATGTGGCTTGGGCGGGCCGCGAAGCAGAATCAGCTGCGGCACTGAACCATTGGACGCCTGCTTCACCGCGACACTCAAATCTGCGTGGCGACACGCCGGCGAAGGCCGCAGACGCCTGAGTTTCGAGGGTTTCTCGACGGGCTACCGGCCGGCCGCGAATGCCCGCAGCGACTCGACCTGCACCGGGTCCAGCGACGGGCGCACCTTCTCCCGTGCCGCCGCGACGTCGGCGGC
Source organism: Mycobacterium sp. (assembly GCA_036390735.1). Lineage (GTDB taxonomy): Bacteria > Actinomycetota > Actinomycetes > Mycobacteriales > Mycobacteriaceae > Mycobacterium. Next base: position 15,231 of record DASWBF010000508.1, read on the forward strand.
AGTGACGTCGGCCGCGTCGATCGAGCGCCGCATCGCGGTCAACGCCGCCTCACGCAACAGCGCCACGCAATCCGCGCCGCTGTAGCCCTCCAGGTCCGCCGCGAGCGCATCCAGGTCGACACCGGCGGACAGCGGTACGGATTTGCCTGCGGTGCGCAGGATTTCGCGGCGCGCGTCGGCGTCGGGCGGCGCGACGAACACCAGCCGCTCCAGCCGTCCCGGCCGCAGCAGTGCCGGGTCGATCAGGTCGGGACGGTTCGTGGCGCCGAGCACGACGACGTCGCGCAGCGGCTCGATGCCGTCCAGCTCGGTCAGCAGCGCGGCCACCACGCGGTCGGTGACGCCGGAGTCGAAGCTCTGACCGCGCCGTGGCGCCAGCGCGTCGATCTCGTCGAGAAAAACCAGCGACGGGGCCGAGTCGCGGGCGCGGCGGAACAACTCGCGCACCGCCTTCTCCGACGCGCCGACCCACTTGTCCATCAGCTCCGCACCCTTGACCGCGTGCACCGACAGCCGACCCGAGCTGGCCAACGCGCGCACCACGAACGTCTTCCCGCAGCCGGGCGGTCCGTACAGCAGCACACCGTGTGGCGGCTCAATGCCCAAGCGGGAGAACGTGTCCGGATGCTGCAGCGGCCACAGCACCGCCTCGGTGAGCGCCTGCTTGGTCTCCGCCATGTCGCCGACGTCCTCGAGAGTGACGTCGCCGACCGCCACCTCCTCGGTCGCCGACCGCGACAGCGGGCGAATCACAGTGAGCGCGCCGGTGAAGTCGTCCTGCGTCAGCGCCGGTGGCGTGTCGTCCTCGCTGGCCCGCGCGGCCGCCCGCAGCGCCGCTTCGCGCACCAGCGCCGCGAGGTCGGCGCGCACGAAACCCGGTGTCTTGTCCGCGATTTCGCTGAGGTTGAGGTTCTCGGCCGGCACGTCGCGCAACAACACCTCGAGCAAGGCCTTGCGGGTCGCCGCATCGGGCAGGGAGAGACCCAGTTCGCGATCACACAGTTTCGGTGATCGCAGCCGGGGGTCCAATGCGTCCGGCGCCTGCGACGTCGCGATGAACGCCACGCCGGGAGTACCCACCGCCGTGCGCAGTTCGGCGAGAATCAGCGTCGCAACGGGTTCCGCCGGGGACGGCAGCAGCGCGTCGATGTCGGTGATCAACAGCACCCCGCCGCCGTCGCGGACCTTGGCCACCGCATCGGCAACGGACTTGAGCCGTTCCTGCGCGGCGAGCGCGCCGACGTCCGGACCGTCGAGTTCGACGAGCCGGCGCCCGGCGCACACCGCCCGCACCAGGGTGGCCTTGCCCACGCCCGCCGGACCGGTCACCAGGACACCGAGATTGGCGGCGGCGCCCAGCTTTTGGAGCAGTTCGGGCTCGTCAAGTGCGAGCCTGAGCCACTCGGTCAGTCGGGCAGCCTGCGCCTCGGCGCCCTTCAGGTCGTCGACGCTGATCGTTGGCATGGGCTCGTAGGCGGCGGCGGCGTGCGCTGTCGTCACTGCGACACCCTCACCCCATGTCACCGACGAGTTGGGCTGCACGCTGACCGGCCCGTCCGGGTCGGTGCCGGTGACGGTCAGCAGCTCGGACGTCCACGTGATGCCCACCGACGACGCCAGCGCCGCGCTGGCCTCCGACGTCGACGTCCCCGGCCCCAGGTCGCGCGGCAATAGCGACACGGTGTCGCCGACCGTCATCACCTTGCCCAGCAATGCCATTCGCAGCGTCGCAGGCGAGGCTGACTGGCGGGCAAGCTTGGAACCCGACAGCGTCACCGACTTCGCGCCGTACACCGTCACCGGCGCGAGGATCACCGGACTGTCCTCTCGGAGTCCCGCGTTGGACAGCGTGACGTCGTCGAGCAGGATCGTGCCGGCCGGAACGTCGGGTCCGGCAAGCCCTGCCACCGCTGCGGTGGTGCGCGACCCCGTCAACGACAACGCGTCCCACTCTCGAATACCAAGGGCGGCAATGGCTTCCGCGTGAAGTCGGACGACGCCGCGGCGGGAATCGACGGCTGCGGTGTTCAGCCGGGCGGTCAAGGTCAGTGAAGCCATGCGCGCCTAACGCTGCGGCCGACGCAGACCGAGTCGCGCCACCGACCGCCCGTGAGGCTGGGCCCGGCGAATCTGCCTGCGCAGCGCCCGCCGCCGTTTCGCCTTCGGGTCCCACGCCTCAGGGTGGTTCGCCAGCCAGCGCTTGCTGCGCACCGCGAACGGGATGTGGATGACGTACGCGACGATGATCACCAGGATCGTGAGGTAGGGGAACTTGAACGCCGACGCGACCCCGAGTGCGAACAGCGCCAGCACCGGGGCGACCATGTTCGGCGGCATCGAGAACGTGTGCACCTTTCGCATCGGAATGCGGCTGACCACCAGCAGCGACACGCCGACCAACCACAGCATGACGACCCAGTCCCACGTCCACCAGCCGTTGCCGAACTGGAGCTTCGCCGCGATGGGGCCGATGGCCCCGACAGCGCCGGCGGGGGCGGGCATGCCGACGAAGTAGTTCTTGGCGTACGCAGGCTGATCCACATCCAGCAGCGCGTTGAATCGCGCCAGCCGCAGCACGATGCAGGCCGCGTACAGCACGACGACGAGCCAGCCGGCGTTCGGGTTCGGCGCGTCCTGCAGCAGGATCGCGTAGACGATGAACGCCGGCACCACCCCGAAGTTGACGGCGTCGGCCAGCGAGTCGATCTCCTCGCCCATCCGCGACGTCGCATTGAGCACTCGGGCGACGCGGCCGTCGAGTGCATCGAGTACCGCGGCGAGCACGAGAAGCGCCATCGCCCACGTGGCTCGGCTTTCGATCGACAGGCTTCTGTCTTGGGCGTACTTCACGGCCGTCAACCCGAGGGAGATTGCCGCGACGGTCATCGCGCTGGGCAAGAAGCGCAGCGTGATGTGCGCCTGATTCGTCGCTGTTGTCATGGCAGCTCGGCAAGGATCGTTTCCGCGCCCACTGCGCGCTGCCCGGGTATGACCTTCACGGTTGAACCATCGGGCAGGTAGGTGTCGAGCCGGGAGCCGAAGCGGATCAGGCCGTAGGTGTCGCCGATATTTAGCTTGTCGCCAACTTTGGCGTCGCACCTGATGCGTCGCGCCAGCAACCCCGCGACCTGGACGACGACCACGTCATGGCCGTCCGGGGTGCGAATCCACATGCTGTTGCGCTCGTTTTCGGTGCTCGATTGCGGCTTGTCCGCCGATAGAAACGTGCCTGGCCGGTGCTGCACCGCGACGACCTCACCGCTGATCGGAACCCGCTGCACGTGCACGTCGAACAGCGACAGGAAAATGCTGACCCGCTGCATCGGCTGGTCCGGCAGTCCCAGCTCCGCGGGCGGCACCGCGGTATCGATGATCGTGATTTGTCCGTCCGCCGGCGCGACGACGACGCCGGCACGGTCTGGTGGCACCCGCGCGGGATGGCGGAAGAACGCCGCGCAGGCGCCCGCAGCAGAGAGGCCGGCGGTCCGCAGCCAGCGGTTCTTCCTACCGATCGCAGCCACCGCCAGTCCCGCTGACACGAACGGGATTCCGGCGCGGTGCATCGGTGGAACGGTCGAGCGGATCAGCTCGATCAGTCGGGAGGCTTCGGACCCGGAGTCGTCAGCCGGCAGGTGCGGGCGTTTGGCCATTGGGCGCTATCTTAAGTCCCAGACGTCGACCCGCGAGCCTTCCGTCAGTTCGGTGACGTCTTCGCCGATCTCGAGCAGACAGTTCGCCGACGCGAGCCAGCGCAAATGGTGTGACGCCGGTGGACCGTAGGCGGTGACGTTGCCGTCGTCGAGCACACCGCGGCGGAATTGCCGTTTGCCCCGCGGCGACGTCAGCCCGTCGGTGAGCACCGCTTTGCGCAGTGGCCGGTGCGGCGACGGCAATCCCATCGCGGCCCGCAGCGCTGGGCGCACGAACACCTCGAACGACACCAGCGCGCTGACCGGGTTGCCGGGCAGGGTGACGACGGACGTGCCGCTTGGGCTGGATGTCGCCGGCCCTGCGGCTCCGAGCCGGCCAGCGCCCTGCGGCATGCCTGGCTGCATCGCGACCTTCACGAACTCGATGCCGTCGCGGCTCAGCGAATCCTTCACGACCTCGTAGGCCCCGGCACTGACGCCGCCAGTGGTGACGATCAGGTCGGCGTCATTGGCGTAGGTGGCGAGGACCCGGCGGAACTCGTCGACGTCGTCGCCGGTCATCGGCGCCGCGACCACCTCGCCACCCGCATCCTGCACCGCGGCGGCGAGCATCACCGCGTTCGATTCGTAAATCTGCCCCGGCCGCAGCGGCTGCCCTGCCGCCACCAGCTCCTCGCCCGTCGACACCACCAGCACCCGCTGCCGCGGAGTCACCGCCAGCTCGGTGAGACCGAGTGCCGCGGCCAGCCCCAGCACGGCCGGCGTGACGACCTGCCCGCTGCGCAACACCGTGACGCCCGCGGTGACGTCCTCGCCGGCCCGACGGATGTGCTGGCCGGGCTTGGGCGCTTTGCGCACCTCGACCGTCTCCACGCCGCCGTCGGTGACCTCCACCGGCACCACCGCCGACGCACCGGCCGGCACCGGGGCGCCCGTCATGATCCGGTGCGCCGTGCCTGGTTTGAGTGTCAGCGTGTCGGTGCGGCCCGCGGGAATGTCCTCGGCGACCGGCAGCACGACAGGGTTTTCGTCGGTCGCGGCCGCGACGTCGTCGGCCATCACCGCGTAGCCGTCCATCGCCGAGTTGTCGAAACCCGGCAGCGACAGCGGCGCGACGACGTCGTCGGCCAGCGATAGGCCCGCCGCGTCGGCGATCGCAACCGTGACCGCCGGGCGAGAGCGGATCAGGTCGGCGACAACCCGGGTGTGCGCCTCGACGGATCGCATCAGATCGGATACGTGACGCCGGTCAGCTCCTCGGACACCGTCCAAAGCCGGCGCTGGACATCCTCGTCGTGTGAGCGCTTGCTGGACTCCACCACCTTCGGGTAACCGCGCTGCTCGCCGAAGCCGTCGGGCCCGTAGTACTGGCCGCCCTGCGCGGCCGGGTCGGTGGCGGCCCGCAGCGTGGGCAGCGCACCCATCTCCGCGCTCTGCGCCATCAGCCCCCACACGAATTCGACCGGCTGCTTGATCAATCCGGGGATGTAGCGGGTCAGTTCGGTGTTCGAACCGCCGGGGTGTGCGGCGAGCGCGACCGTCGGTGCGCCTTTGAGCTTGAGCCGGCGCTGCAGCTCGTAGGTGAACAGCAGGTTCGCCAGCTTGGACTGCCCGTACGCGCCGACGCGGTTGTAGTTGCGCTCCCACTGCAAGTCGTCGAAATGGATCTTCGCCATGATCCGGTGGCCGACGCTGCTGACCGTCACCACGCGGGAGCCGTCGATCGGAAGCAGGCGGTCGAGCAGCAGGCCCGTCAGCGCGAAGTGGCCGAGGTGGTTGGTGCCGAACTGCAACTCGAATCCGTCCTTGGTGGTGCCCTTGTCGGTGTACATCACGCCGGCGTTGTTGATCAGCAGGTCGATCCGCTGGTGGGCGGCCTTGATCTCCTCGGCGGCCTCGCGAATCGCCTGCAGCGACGTCAGGTCGAGCTGCTGCAGCGCGACGACCGCATTCGGGCTCTTGGCGGTGATCTGCGACACCGCCTGGTTGCCCTTGTCGAGATTGCGCACGGCGAGCACGACGTGGGCGCCCTTGTCGGCCAGCGCTTTGGCGGTTTCCAGACCGAGGCCGGTGTTGGCTCCGGTGATGATGGCGACGCGGCCGGACTGGTCGGGAATGTCTGCGGCGGTCCACTTGCTGCTCATCCATGTCTCCTTCGTCCGCCACGTATCGTCGTACCGGTCCAAGCTAATCCAACAGGAATCGGTCGTTGATCGCGTTCGTCGAGCCCGCCCATCCGCCCAGCCGCCGGGCGCCGTTGATGTGGGCGCTGTCCGGGCTGCTGGGCTGGATCGTGCCGGTCGTCGCTCAGGTGGTGTGGTACGTCCTGCAGCCGTCACACGGGTGGTTGCATCTGCTCGTCGCGGCCGCGACCGCCGTGCTGGTGCTGGTGAGCGTTTTCGTCGTCCCGGTGTGGCGGTATCGGGTGCATCGCTGGGAGATCAGCTCGCAGGCCGTGTTCACCCGCACGGGTTGGCTGGTGCAGGAGCGGCGCATCGCGCCGATCTCGCGGGTGCAGACCGTCGACACCCATCGCGGGCTGCTGGACCGGCTGTTCGGACTGGCCAACGTGAAGGTGACGACGGCGTCGTCGGCCGGCGCCGTCGAGATCGTGGCTCTGGACACTTCTGTTGCGGATCGTGTGGTCGCGCAGCTGACCGACATCGCGGCGCTGGGAGGCGAGGACGCGACGTGAGCGACTGGCAGCGCCTGAGCCCACGCATGCTGCTGGTGCATCCGGTGCACGAGGTGCTGCGCCAGCTGCCTGTACTGGTCGGGGCGATCTTCTTGGGTTCTTCTACCGGCAACAGCGCGTGGCCACTGGCCGCGCTGTCGGCGGTGGTCGGGTTCGGGCTGTTGCGCTGGTTCTTCACTACGTACCGGATCTCCGATGAGTACGTAGAGCTGCGCACCGGTGTGCTGCGCCGTCGGTCAATCTCGGTGCCCCGCAATCGAATTCGTTCGATACAGACCGACTCGCGGCTGCTGCACCGGCTGCTCGGGCTGACCGTGCTGCGGGTTGGCACCGGTCAGCAGTCGCGCAGTGAGGGCGCGGTGGCGCTGGACGCGGTGGAGGCCGCGCAGGCACCGCGGCTGCGGGCGATGCTGCTGGCCGAGTCGCTGGACGTCGCGGAGCAGCCGCCGGGGCGGGTGCTGGCGCGGTGGCAGCCGTCGTGGTTGCGGTATGCGCCGCTGAGCTTTTCGGGTGTCGGGCTGATCGCCGCGGTAATCGCGCTGGCATACCAGGTCGGCGGCGTGACGCTCTCGGAACGCGTCGCGAAGGCCGGCGCCGAGGCGGCGCACCGCACCGGCATCGTGGTCGCGGTCAGCGTCGGCGCGGCCGGTGTGCTGCTGGTCTCGGTTCTGCTGGCGGTGCTGTGGTCATGGCTGACGTACGGCGGGCTGCTGCTGCGCCGCGATGCGGGCGTGCTGCATCTGCGGCACGGCGTGCTGCGGGTACGGGAGCACACGTTCGACATGCGCCGGCTGCGTGGGGGGACTTTTCGTGAGCCGCTGCTGGTGCGGTTCTTGCGCGGGGGACGGCTGGACGCGGTGATGACGGGTGTGCACGGTGAAGGGGAGTCGTCGGTGCTGCTGCCGCCGTGTCCGGCTGCTACGGCCAAGGCGGTGTTGACCGACCTGATCGACGACGCATCGGCGGTCTCCGGTCCGCTGCGCGGGCACGGTCCGGCGGCGGCGCGTCGGCGCTGGACGCGGGCTCTGGCGGTGCCGTTGTTGGCCGGAATCGCGATTGTTCTTGCGCCACTGCCGGTTTGGGTGTGGGCAGTGTGGGTCGCGGTCACTGCTGCCTGCGTGCTGCTGGCGGTCGACCGTGTTCGGTCTTTGGGGCATCGGGTCGCCGACGGCTGGCTGGTCGCCCGCACCGGCAGCCTTGAGCGCCGGCGTGACTGCATCGCCTGCGCGGGGATCATCGGGTGGACGGTGCGGCAGACGCTGCTGCAGCGGCGGGCCGGGGTCGCGACGTTGATCGCCGCCACCGCGGCCGGCCGCAAGCACTACCGGGTGATCGACGTGCCAGCCGGGCTGGCGTGGTCGGTGGCGGCCGAGGCGTCGCCGTGGGTGGCTAACAGCATCTGGGCGAGTCGCTAGCCGGGCGACCGCCGCTTACTGTCGGGACCATGGCCGTCGGCGGGGTGCTGTTCGACATCGACGGCGTGCTGGTGACGTCGTGGAAGCCGATCGAGGGCGCCGCCGAGACGGTTCGGATTCTGGGTGAGCACCAGATCGCCTGCTCGTATCTGACGAACACCACCACGCGCACTCGTGCGCAGATCGCCGAGGCGCTGGCCGACGCGGGCATCACCGTGCGTCCCGATGAGGTGATCACCGCGGCGGCGCTGACGGCCGAGTACGTCCGCCAGAACTACCCGCACGCGCGGTGCTTTCTGGTCAACAGCGGCGACATCACCGACGACATGCCGGGCATCGATCTCGTCGCGTCGACGGAGTTCGGGCCTGGCGAAAACCCGCCCGACGTGATCCTGATGGGCGGCGCCGGCCCGGAATACGACCACCTGACGCTGAGCCGCGTCTACGACTGGATGGCCCAGGGCGTGCCCGTCGTCGCGATGCACCGCAGCACCTCGTGGAACACCACCGAGGGCCTGCGGATCGACACCGGCATGTATCTGATCGGGATGGAGGAGACGTCCGGTCGCAAGGCCACCGCCGTCGGCAAGCCCGCGCCGGCCGGCTTTCTCGCCGCAGCGGGCCGCCTCGGCGTCGACCCGGAGCAGATGTACATGATCGGCGACGACCTGAACAACGACGTGCTGGCCGCGCAAGTCGTCGGAATGACGGGCGTGCTGGTGCGCACCGGCAAGTTCCGGCAGGACACGTTGGACCGTTGGGCCGCAGACGAATTCGCGATGCAGCCCAACCAAGTGATCGACACGGTGGCCGAGCTGCCGGGTTTGCTGGGGCTCTAGAAGTGCCCTCGGTCAGGAATTGCGGGCGTCGCGCTTCGCCTGGCGCCGAGCCCCTTTGGCCTTCGAGCTGGCGCTCTCTTTGAGGCTCCGAGGTGAGACCAGGCTCCGGTATAGGACACCCCGAAAGCCTGGTAGTCGGGCGGGGCATCGGCGCTTCGCAGCGTGGCAGGATACTTCGCCGCCCTCGCCGGTATGGCGCGGTGGGGGATATTGCGGGCTGACGAGCGACATCACCGCAAGCGTGCCACAGTGGGCCAACCTTGCACTCGATATGGGCGAGTGCTAAAAAGGACGTTGGCACTCCCGACCGGTGAGTGCTAGGTCGGGACGGTGAGACCGAGGCATCGGTCGTCCGTCGCGGGCACTGCGCCCGACCACCGACGCATGCCATCCCTAATCCGGAGGAAACACTTCGCAATGTCCAAGATTATTGCGTATGACGAAGAGGCCCGCCGCGGCCTCGAGCGGGGCCTCAACGCCCTCGCCGACGCGGTAAGGGTGACGCTGGGCCCCAAGGGCCGCAACGTCGTGCTCGAGAAGAAGTGGGGCGCTCCCACGATCACCAACGACGGCGTGTCGATCGCCAAGGAGATCGAGCTGGAGGACCCCTACGAGAAGATCGGCGCTGAGCTGGTCAAGGAAGTCGCCAAGAAGACCGACGACGTCGCCGGTGACGGCACCACCACCGCGACGGTGCTGGCGCAGGCGCTGGTGCGCGAGGGCCTGCGTAACGTGGCGGCCGGTGCGAACCCGATGGCGCTGAAGCGCGGCATCGAAAAGGCGGTCGAGAAGATCACCGAGACCCTGCTCAAGGAGGCCAAGGAGGTCGAGACCAAGGAGCAGATCGCGGCGACCGCCGGCATCTCCGCCGCTGACCCGGCCATCGGCGAGCTGATCGCCGAGGCGATGGACAAGGTGGGCAACGAGGGCGTCATCACGGTCGAGGAGTCCAACACTTTCGGCCTGCAGCTCGAGCTCACCGAGGGCATGCGGTTCGACAAGGGCTACATCTCGGGCTACTTCGTGACTGACCCCGAGCGCCAGGAAGCCGTGCTCGAGGATCCCTACATCCTGCTGGTCTCGTCCAAGATCTCGACGGTCAAGGACCTGCTGCCGCTGCTGGAGAAGGTCATGCAGTCCGGCAAGCCGCTGGCGATCATCGCCGAGGACGTCGAGGGCGAGGCCCTGGCGACCCTGGTGGTCAACAAGATCCGCGGCACCTTCAAGTCGGTCGCCGTCAAGGCTCCCGGCTTCGGTGACCGCCGCAAGGCGATGCTGGGCGACATCGCGATCCTGACCGGCGGCCAGACGGTGAGCGAGACCGTCGGCCTCAAGCTGGACAACGTGGACCTGGACGTGCTCGGCCGGGCCCGCAAGGTCGTGGTCACCAAGGACGAGACCACGGTCGTGGACGGCGGCGGCGACGCGGAGCAGATCTCCGGCCGGGTGAACCAGATCCGCGCCGAGAT
>DASWBF010000509.1:0-18628 GCA_036390735.1 Mycobacterium sp.
ATCGCCGGTCGCCGAGTGGTCGATGTCAGCGAGCCCGGTGGCCCGGTGACAGCGGCCGTCAGCACCGGCCACCTGGTCGACGTCGAGCCGCCCGCCAAGGGTGTGGTCGCGCACCTGCGCGACAGTAGACCGCTTGTGCGGCTGCGGGTTCCGTTCACATTGCGGCGCACCGACATCGACGACGTGGAGCGCGGTTCGCAGGACTCCGACTGGGATCCCGTCAAGGAAGCTGCGAAAAAGCTTGCCTTCGTGGAGGATCGGGCGATCTTCGAGGGCTACCCGGCCGCCGGCATCGAGGGTGTTCGGCAGACCACGTCGAATCCGGTGCTGACGCTGCCCGACGACGCCCGCCAGATTCCCGATGTAATCAGCCAGGCCCTGTCCGAGTTGCGACTGGCCGGCGTGGACGGCCCGTACTCGGTGTTACTGTCCGCCGACGGCTATACCGCCGTCAGCGAGACGACCGAGCACGGCTATCCGATCCGCGAACACCTCAACCGGCTCGTCGACGGCGACATCATCTGGGCACCCGCCATCGACGGCGCGTTCGTGTTGACCACCCGCGGCGGCGATTTCGACCTCCAGCTGGGTAGCGATGTGTCGATCGGCTACCTCAGCCACGACGCCGACACGGTGCAGCTGTATTTCGAGGAGACGCTGACGTTTTTGGCCTACACCGCCGAAGCGTCTGTCGCGCTGACCCCGTAACCTCCTGCCGCGAGCGTGCTCAAGGAGTTACGCCGCGAGAACCGAATCCAGCGCCGAGTAGAACAACCCGAGCCCGTCGTCGGACGGACCGGTGAGCGGCTCGGTGGCGTGTTCGGGGTGCGGCATCAGCCCGACCACGCGGCGGTTGGCCGAGCAGATCCCGGCGATATCGCGCATCGAGCCGTTCGGGTTGTCGCGGTAGCGGAACACCACCCTGTCCTCGCCATCGAGCTTGTCGAGCACAGCCTCGCTGGCCACGTACCGACCCTCGCCGGATTTCAGTGGCACCAGCAGATCAGCCCCGAGCTCGTAGCGCGACGTCCACGCCGTCGTCGTCGACGCCACCTGCAGCCACAGGTCGCGGCAAACGAAGTGCAAGCCCGCGTTGCGAGTCAGTGCGCCCGGTAGCAGCCCGGCTTCGCACAGCACTTGGAACCCGTTGCAAATACCCAATACTGGCAGCCCGCGGCCTGCCGCAGCGATCACCGAACCCATTACGGGAGCGAATCGGGCGATCGCGCCCGCCCGCAAGTAGTCGCCGTACGAGAAGCCGCCGGGCACCACGACGGCGTCCACCCCCTTGAGGTCGGCGTCGGCGTGCCACAAGCTGACCGCTTCTGCACCGGCCAGCCGGGCCGCGCGGGCGGCGTCGACGTCGTCGAGCGTCCCGGGAAAGGTGATGATCCCGACGCGGGCGGTCATGACGGCTCCCTAGTGACGGTCCAATCCTCGATCACGGTGTTGGCCAACAGCGACTGGGCGATCTCGGCGACCGCTGAATCGTCGACGGTGTCGTCGACTTCCAACTCAAACCGCTTGCCCTGCCGCACATCTGAGATACCGGCGTGTCCGAGCCGGTTCAACGCACCGACGATCGCCTGTCCCTGGGGATCGAGGATCTCGGCCTTCGGCATTACGTTGACGACCACCCGTGCCACGCGTTGCTCCTCGCTCATCGTTGTGGGATTTCGCCCCAACATTACCGGCGGACCCGCGGGCATCGGCTCACCGGCACGATGCGATATACGCCACGCATAGCGGTGCCACCAGCGCGTCAAGCACCTGCGCGTCGGGGATCACCGGCCAGGATTCCGCGGGTGGTGAGGTCGCCCACATGGCCAGCTCGACGACCGAACCGCTTTGGGGGTGTGAGACCAGGTACTGGTGCACGACGGAAGGGGCCGTGCCGGCCACGCTGAGCACTGCTGCCAGCCTGCCCGGTTCGTCGGTGGTCAGCGACGGCGACGCCCGCGGAGCGGTCACCTGGCATGCACGCAACGCGGTCGTGGCCGAGCCGACGACGTCGTCGGCGAGCTGACCGCCGTACCACGCTTCGCCGCGCCAGTGCAGAACTTGCACTTGAAGCTGCCATTGGCCGGGCGGGTTGGCGACGGTCGCCTTTGACGCGACCGCGAAGGCCCGCGGATCGTTGAGCGCCGGCGGGCTGGCGCAGAGATCTTCGAAGTAGAACCGCGGCCGTTGTTGCGGGACGGCGATGTCGGCCAAGTCGGGCCAGCTGTACTTCGGCGAAAGCGGGATCGCGACCGGATCGACCCACGCCGCGGCGGGAATGCGGTCACAGTTGGGCGGGCAGGTGGTGGGATCGGCCTGTGCGACCGGTTGGCCGAGCAGGCTGAGGACGGCCGCCATCGCGGCCACACTGACGGCCGCTAGCACTCGGGTCACCCACCACCCCCTAAGCGGCCACAATACCGAGCAGGTGGGTTGGCGGCGCACAATCGTCGACATGCAATTGACGCATTTCGGCCACTCCTGTCTGCTCGCCTCGTTCCCCACCGACCACGGCGCCGAGACGACGGTGTTGTTCGACCCGGGCGTCTTCTCCCACGGGTTCGAAGGCATCACCGGCCTGTCGGCGATCCTCATCACGCACCAGCACCCCGATCACGTGGACACGTCGCGGCTGCCCGCGCTCGTCGACGGCAACCCCGACGCGGCGCTCTACGCCGACCCGCAGACCGCCGCGCAGTTGGGCGAGCCCTGGCAACCGGTGAATGTCGGTGACGAACTCACCGTCGGCGGCTTGCGAGTGCGCGGAGTCGGCGGGGTGCATGCGGTCATCCACCCGGAAATCCCACTCGTCAACAACATTTCGTATCTCGTGGGCGACGCTGGGCATCCGGCACGGCTCATGCATCCGGGCGACGCCCTGTACATCCCGCGGGAGCCGGTCGACGTGCTCGCGCTGCCAGCCGCCGCACCGTGGATGAAGATCTCCGAAGGTGTCGAGTACCTGAGGGCGGTAAACCCCAACAGCGCCATACCGATTCACCAAGGCATCGTCAGCCCGGAGGCCTACGGCATCTACTATCAGCGCTACACCGAGATGGGCAGCGCCGAATTCCGGGTGCTCGCGGCCGAAAGTGCCACGGAGTTCTGAGTTAGGCAGCGTCGACGAACGACGGCCGACCCGCCTTCCAGCGGTACACCGCCGGCGTTGCGCCGTGCATCAACGCGAGGTCGATCGCGTCGAGCATCGCCTGGCGAGGACCGAAACGGCTCAATTGCTCTGCCGCAACCGCGATCCTGACGATCCCGCCGCGACGCGCGATGCGCTCGGCGGACAACATTAGCGTTCGGCACCACCACGGCTCGCTGAGAAAGCCGGCGCCGATGCCGACCACCGGAGCTCGCGTCGTCGTCTGCCGCACCAGATCGGTGATTCCGCCCATGCTGGCAAGGAGGCGAAATCCGTTGCGCGGTAACGCTTGTGCTGTGCCAGCTGATGCGCGCCACCCTGGTGGTGCGAACAACCTCGTGCGCAAGCCGATGTGCTCCATGACTCGGTCCGCTGCCATCAGCCGTAGGTTCGCCTCGTGAGCAGGCAAGGCCGCGAACTCGGGCCGACGTGTCTTGGTGGCCGCGGTATCGTAGCCGTGCAGCACGATAGCGTCGCCCTGCTCACTACGGGTGCGCAGCCAGTCTGCTGTGTGACCGTCGTCGGATAACCGATACCCGGTCAGTCGCGGCGCCACCAGGAACGACACCGGCACCGCGCGCGCATCCAGGTGGGCGCAGAATTCGTCGACGTCGTTGACGGCGCGGTCTCGCACGCCCGAGATCGACACGATTAGCTGTCCAGCCACACCCCGAGTGTGGCCACGTCAAGTGTCCGAACAGTGTCATACACGCCGACGACAGATGACTATTTCCTCTGCGCGAATGACAGCCCGCTACCCGTCGAAGAGCATCCGTGCGATCCGCTCGACGGCGATCATCGGATCGGCCGCCGCGACGTCGTCGGGAACCGCGTGGTTCAGCCACAACATCGCGAACCCGTGCACGAGCGACCATGCCGCCAGCTCCGCCCCCGTGGGATCCGTCTTCGCGTGCGGGTCGGCCAGTGTGGCCACACCTTGCGAAAGCTCCGCGCCTGCCGCCGCCTGCGCAGTGACGAGCTCGCGGTCGGCGGGGTCCACCAGCGAGCGGTTGAACATCACCGCGTAGTGGCCGGGATGGTCGATCGCGAACCGCACGTAGCCCAACGCCGCGTCGGCGAAGTTTCCGCGCGCCGCCTTCAGTTCGTCGCAAAGTAGCCAAAAGCCTTCCGCCGCAAGAGCGGTGAACAAACCGCGTCGGTCGGTGAAGTGGTGGGCCGGCGCGGCGTGGGACACCCCGGCGTTGCGGGCCAGCTGCCGCAGCGAGACCCCGTCGGCGCCGTGGTCAGCCACCAGACGGGCGGTCTCGGCCAGGATCACTGCTCGCAGATCGCCGTGGTGGTACCGAGGGCGCGGCGGCGCGCTCATCACCGCATCGTAACGCCAAAACTTGACACTGCCTAGATGACGGCCTAAATTCGTTCATATCTTGTCAATGTCTAGATTGGAGCATCCCGTGGCCCCACTCCTCACGCTCCTCGTCGTCACGCTCACAGCCCGGCTTGCAGGCTGGCTCGGCTGGGACTACGCGAACGGCTGGCCAGCGGCCGTCGCGGTCGGATTGGCCGCGATGTTCGTCCTCACCGGCATTGCCCACTTCGTCCAGCCGCTGCGCAGCGGCCTGATTGCGATCGTCCCACCGAAACTGCCGGCACCTGGGCTTCTGGTGACGATCACCGGCGTGCTGGAGCTACTCGGCGCGATCGGTCTGCTGATCCCCCCGACCCGGGTCGCGGCCGCGGTCTGCCTGGGCCTGCTGATGCTCGCCGTGTTCCCGGCCAACGTCTACGCGGCCGGCGCAAAGCGTGCAGAGCATGCTCCCGACACTGCGCTGGCGCCTCGCACGTTGATGCAGGCGCTATTCCTGGCCGGGGCGGCGCTGGTGGCGGTCGGCAGTGTCTAATGTCGCCGGCTCAGCGGCTCCGGTGGCTAATGTCGCCGGCCCACCGGCTCCGGTGGCTAACAGCCACGCAAACTGGAACGCGACTTCCTTCCAGCGCTCGTAGCGTCCGCTGATGCCGCCATGTCCGGCGCTCATCTCGGTCTTCAGCAGAACGGGCTGACCGTCGGTCTTGGCGTGCCGCAGCGCCGCAACCCATTTCGCCGGCTCGACGTAGTAAACCCGGGTGTCGTGCAGCGACGTCATCGCCAGAATGGCGGGGTAATCCTTGGCCTCGACGTTCTCGTACGGCGAATAGGACTTCATGTAGAAGTAGACGTCCGCGTCCCGCAACGGGTTTCCCCACTCGTCCCACTCGGTGACCGTCAGCGGCAACAACGGATTCAAGATCGTGGTCAGCGGGTCGACGAACGGAACCTGGGCGAGAATACCTGCGAACAGCTCCGGCGCCA
Organism: Mycobacterium sp.; assembly: GCA_036390735.1. Taxonomy (GTDB): domain Bacteria; phylum Actinomycetota; class Actinomycetes; order Mycobacteriales; family Mycobacteriaceae; genus Mycobacterium. The sequence goes on from DASWBF010000509.1 coordinate 5,460, forward strand.
TGTTGGCCACCGCGCCCATCAGCAGCCCGCCGGCGCTACCGCCCATGGCCACCAGGTTCTCCGGTGTCGTGACGCCGGTTTCGACGAGATGTCGTGCCGCACTAACGAAGTCGGTGAAGGTGTTCTTCTTCTTCAGCAGCTTGCCGTTCTCGTACCACAGTCGGCCCAGCTCGCCGCCGCCACGCACATGGGCCACCACGAATACCATGCCCCGGTCCAGCAGCGACAACCGGGCGATCGAGAACCTGGGGTCCTCGCACAGTTCATAGGCGCCGTAGCCGTAAATGACCGCAGGTGCCGGGAATTCGAGGTCGCGCCGGTGGATGATCGACAGCGGAATCCGAGCGCCGTCGGAGCCGACGGCCCAATCCCGTCGCTCCACATAGTCGTCGCGGCGGTAGTCGCCAAGCACCGGCTGTTCGCGCAGCAGTTTCCAGTGGCCCGTGGCCAACTCGAGGTCGTAGACCCGTACCGGCGTCAGAAACGACGTGGCCCCGACACGCATCATCGGTGAATTCCAGTTCGGGTTCGCACCGAGGCCTGCCGACATCAGCGGAGAGTCGAACGAAATCTCGTGCGGCGGCGTGTAATCCCCGTCGGCACCGATTTCCCACATCTGAATCCGGGGCAGCGCCTCGCGCCGATAACTCACCACCAGGTGGTCCGCGAAGGCGTCCACCCCGTCGATGCGCACGTCGTCGCGATGATGTATCAGCGTGCGCTGCGCAGACGGGTCATCCACGGGCGCCTCCACCAACGTGAAGTTCACCGCGCCGTCGTTGTGCACGATCACGAACTTGTTCTCGCCGCCGATCACGGCGTGGTCAATCGAGTACTCGACGCCTTCTCGACGGGGCAGCACCGTGGTGAACTCCGCGGCCGGGTCCGCTGCATCGCCGTACCGGATTTCCGATGTGATCGCCGATCCTGCCGCGATGAGAATGTACGCATCACTGCGGGTGCGGCCGACCGCAAGCCAGAACCGCTCGTCGGGCTCGTGGTACACCTGCTCTGCGGGTGTGTCCTCGCCCAGCCGGTAGCGCCACACGGTGTCCGGCCGCCAGGCGTCGTCGACCGTGACGTAGTAGACGGTGCCGCTGTCGGCGGCCCATGTCACGCCCGCACCAATGCCTTTGATCTCGTCGGGGTAGCGCTCGCCGGTGCGTAAATCCTTGAACCGCAGCGTGTACCGCTCGTCGCCGACCACATCTATGGAGTAGGCCAGAGTGTTTCCGTCGATGCTGACGCTGGCCGCGCCGAGCGCGAAAAACGTGTGTCCCTCGGCTTCCGCGTTCTCGTCGAGAAGTACCTGCTCCCCGACGATCTCAGTGTGCTCGTCCAGTTGCGGCGGCGTCCAGTCGTTGGGATCCGCCACGGGGCAGCGGCATTGCACCGAGTACTGCTTGCCTTCGAAGCTACGCCCGTAATACCACCAGCCGCCGCGTCGCGCCGGCACCGAAAGATCCGTCTCCTTGGTGCGGGCCTTGATCTCGTCGAAGATCTGTTGACGCAACGGGGCAAGGTCGTCGGTCAGTTTCTCGGTGTAACTGTTCTCGGCGTTGAGGTAGTTGATCACTTCGGGATTCGACTTGTCACGCAGCCACTCGTACGGGTCGACGACCACGTCACCGTGGTGCTCCCGGACGTGATCGACCCGCTTCGCCTGCGGGGGCTCGGGTGACGCGCTCACGCGTCAGACCCGATCCAGTCGTCGAACCGCAGGCCGGAAATCCGTTCGTAGGCTTCGATGTAACGCGCCCTGGTGGCGTCGACGACATCCGGCGGCAGCGGCGGAGGAGTGTCTCCGCTGCTGCGGTCCCAGCCGGATTCCGGGCCGGTCAGCCAGTTGCGGACGAACTGCTTGTCGAAAGTGTGCTGCCGCACGCCGGGCCGGTATTGGTCAGCGGGCCAGTATCGCGACGAGTCCGGCGTGAACACCTCGTCGGCCAGCACAAGTGACCCGTGTTCGTCGACGCCGAACTCAAACTTGGTGTCGGCGATGATGATTCCGTTGCGCAGCGCGTGGTCGGCGCCCCGGCGGTAGATCTGCAACGTCAGCTCACGCGCTGCCTCGGCCCGCTCGGCGCCCACCAACTTCACTGCCGCGTCGAACGAGATGTTCTCGTCGTGCTGTCCGAGTTCGGCTTTGGTGGCGGGCGTGAAAAGGGGCTCGTCGAACCTGCTGGCCTCCTCCAGACCCGGTGGCAGTGCGATCCCGCACAGCGCCCCGGTCTTCTCGTAGTCCAGCAGTCCCGAGCCGGTCAAATAGCCGCGGGCGACGCATTCCACCGGCAGCATGTCGAGTCGGCGCACCACAAGCGCGCGGCCCAGCACCTCGCCCGGAATCCGCCCGTCATCGGGGGGCCCCGCCAGGTGGTTGTCTGCGTCGACCAAGTCGAAGAAGAACACGCTCATCGCGGTGAGGATGCGACCCTTGTCCGGAATCTGTGGCGCCAACACGTAGTCGAACGCCGAGATCCGGTCCGAGGCGACGAACAGCAGGTGCTCGTCGTCGACCTCGTACAGCTCGCGCACCTTGCCACTGGCCAGGTGACGGTAGTCGGAGAGGGCTGGGCGCACCGCGTCAGCCTAACGGCATCGCCCGAGGGCCCTCGTGTGCTGGGATCGTCGGCATGAAGACACGGTATGTGCCCTATGCGAGTAGGCCTGTGCGACTGGTCGGACAGATCGTCAGTGACGTCGTCGTGATCAGCTGGACAGTGCTGTGGGTGTGGATCGGTGTCGCGGTGTACAACGCCGTGGCGGCCGTCGCCGAGGCGGGCCGACGGGTGGAAAGCGGCGCGACTGACCTGGCTGGAAACCTCGACTCGGCTGGCCAGAGGGCCGACAGGATCCCCTTTATCGGCGACGCGCTGAGCTCGCCGCTGAGCGCTGCCGGCGGCGCCGCGCACGACATCGCGGGCGCGGGACAGAACCTCGACACGGCGGCCAGCTGGCTGGCGTGGCTGCTCGCGTTCGCGGTGGCGGGGTTCCCGATTCTGGCGCTGGCGATGCCGTGGTTAGCCCTGCGGCTGCGCTTCTCCTTGCGCAAACACAGGATCGTCGGCCTCGCCGCCACACCGGCCGGAGTGCAACTCCTCGCCCTGCGGGCGCTGGCGAACCGGCCCCTTCGCCGGCTGGCCTCCGTCAGCCCCGATCCGGTAGGCGCGTGGCGACGGGAGGACGCGTACGCGATCAACGGGCTCGCCGCGCTGGAACTGCGCGCGGCCGGTGTCGGTCCCGGCGCGCTGACGTGGGCTCAACTCGAGTGACCCCGGGTCAGAACGACATCGCGAGGACCAGCCCGTCCACCGCCAGCAGCGCCAGAGCGCACAGCGGCACCGCTATGCCCCACCGACGCCGGGCCGTGAAGAACGACAAGATGATCGCCAACACGGCGACGACGGGCGCGCCGTAGAACAGCACGCCGAACCAGGACGAACTCGGACCTGTGCACGACTGGCCGGTGCAGCCGGCGGTGCTCATCACGCCGCCGATGGCCAAGAACATCACGACGATCGCGGCTGGCACGGTCAACACGGCCAACACCCAGTTGACCAGCGTCGATGCTCGTCCGGCGCGCCGTTCCGGGAGGCTGGCGGGCTCGACGGTTGCGACGTTCGATTGCAGATCTTGGTGGGTCATGAGGCGGGGTACCCCAGATTGAGGCGCGTTGACACACTCAGCGGGGCCGAGCGCGCCGAAATGCGGCGGCCACCGCGGCGAGGGCGACCAGCGCCCAGGCCGCGAACGCGATCCAGAAGAACACCCACGACACCGTCTTGAACGGCCGCCAGCCCGTTTCAACGAGCATTGCAAACGTCGCGCCCGAGTACATCCCGAGCGGGAACACCATGGCCCACCAGGCACCGGTGAATTTCAGCTGCAGGTGGCGCGCGGTCACATAGCTCAGCGGCGCGATCCACAACGTGGCGAGTACCCACGTCAGCACGGTCATCGAGCGCACCGCGTCGAGCAACCAGTCCGGGATGACGACCGTCAGCGCCGCGCGGTGCAGACGGTCTCCGGCGAGCGTTCCAATCGCCAACCCGCCCATCAGGATCCAGCTGTCCGGGCGCCAGATGTCGTCGCTGGGTGCAGACGCGGCCCGCCACAGAATCAGCCAGGTCATCAGCCCGTAGATGCCGATCGCCAGCAGCCACGCCGCGAAGCCGACGGCGAACAGCGCGCGGTCGCGGGTCAAAAGTGCCAAGTGTGCCGTCACGATCGCCAGTCCCGCCGTCGCGACGCTGACAAGTTCCCAGGCGCCGTGGGCGCGGTCGCGCAGGCCCGTCCACCGGTGCAGCCACATGCCGCGAATCGCTAACGGAGACAACATGAGCCATCCCAGCCACGCAACGGCGGCCAGCGACCAGATCACCGCGGGGTGGGCCTCGAAGCGCGCGCCCAGCACAGCGCACGCCGCGACGAATGTGAACAGCCGGACGGTGACGTCCGGATCGCCCAGCGCGAACGGACACCGCTGGTGCACAACGCTATTCACGACCACAAGGACGACCGTCACCGCAAGTGACAGCACCGCCACAGCGGCCAGCGCTGCGCTGATCCAGCGGTAGTGATGATCCTGCGCCGACACCGACACGATTCCGGTGGCCATCACCGCGGCGAACACGTCCGGTGAGAGCTCGACATCGCCGAGTCGAGACCGCATCGCGCGCTAGACGATCGCGCCCGGCGTGTACTTCGCGGCCTCCGGGTAGCGGTTCACCAGCGCGTCGACCGCGGCCACCACCGCCTCGACCTGACCGCCGGCGGCCCCGATGAACGCCGCACGATCCGACAGGGCATCGTCGAGCGCCGCGCGGTCCAACGGCAGCCGCGGGTCTGCGGCCAGTCGATCCAGCAGGTCGGGTTCGGCGCCGCGCTCGCGCATCGCCAGCGCGACGGCGACCGCGTGCTCCTTGATCACCTCGTGCGCCGCCTCCCGACCCATGCCGGCGCGCACCGCGGCGATCAATATTCGCGTGGTGGCCAGAAACGGCAGCGAGCGGTTGAGTTCTCGTTCGATCACCGCCGGGTACGCGCCGAACTCCTCGAGCACCGTCAGGAACGTCTCGATTTGTCCGTCGATCGCGAAGAACGCGTCAGGCAACGCGACCCGGCGTACCACCGAGCAGAACACGTCGCCTTCGTTCCATTGTGCCCCAGCCAGTTCGGCGGCCATCGACGCGTATCCGCGCAGCACGACCTGTAGCCCGTTGACGCGTTCGCAGCTGCGGGTGTTCATCTTGTGCGGCATCGCCGACGATCCGACTTGGCCCGGTGCGAAGCCTTCGGTGACGAGCTCGTGGCCGGCCATCAGCCGGATGGTGTGCGCCAGCGACGACGAGCCCGCGCCGAGCTGCACGAGCGCCGATACGACGTCGTGGTCAAGGGAGCGGGGATACACCTGCCCGACGCTGGCGAAAACGTGCATGAAGCCGAGGAATTCGGCGACGCGGCGTTCGAGTTCGGCCAGCCGGTGAGCGTCACCGTCGAACAGGTCGAGCATGTCCTGACCGGTGCCCATCGGGCCCTTGATGCCACGCAGCGGGTAACGGTCGATCAGCTCGCGCAGCCGCGTCAGCGCGATCAACGTCTCCTCGGCAGCCGACGCGAAACGCTTGCCTAACGTGGTCGCCTGCGCGGCGACATTGTGGCTGCGACCCGCCATCACCAGGTCGCGGTACTGCACCGCGCGTTCGGCGAGGCGGGCCACCACTGCGACGCCGTGCGCGTGCACCAGCTCCAGCGAGCGCCGGATCTGCAGCTGCTCGACGTTCTCGGTCAGGTCGCGGCTCGTCATTCCCTTGTGCACGTGTTCGTGGCCGGCCAGCGCGTTGAACTCCTCGATGCGCGCCTTGACGTCGTGGCGAAGCACCCGCTCGCGTTCGCGGATCGACGCCAAATCGACCGTGTCCAAGATCTTTTCGTAATCGGCCAGCGCCTGCGGCCCTACGTCGACACCCAATTCGGCCTGAGCGCGCAGCACCGCGAGCCACAGCCGCCGCTCGGCGACGATCTTGGCCTCCGGCGACCAGATGGCCACCATCTCGTCGCTGGCGTAGCGTGCGGCCAGCACGTTGGGAATCGTCACAAAGACACAGCTTACGGGCCTGGTAAGGCAAGGTGAGCGAATGTACTTCGTGGGCTTGGACTTGGCGTGGTCGGTGAACAACCAGTCCGGGATTGCGATCGTCGACTCCGACGGCACTCTGATGCACGTCGACGCGAAGTTGCACGAGGACGACATCATCGATTCGTTGACGCCCTTCGTGTGCGGTGACTGCATCGTCGCTATCGACGGCCCGCTGATCGTCACCAATGCGACCGGGCAGCGACCGGCGGAGCGGGCACTGAACGTCGACTTCGGGCGGTTCGAGGCGGGCGCCCATTCGGCGAACACCCGGATTTTCGCGGCAGGGCTGCGTGGCGCGCGCATTGCCGATGCACTTGGCCTGGACATGAATCCGAATTCGGGTGCGCCCAGGTGTGCTATCGAGGTGTATCCGCATCCGGCGACGATTTCGCTATTCAGGCTCGGACGAACGCTGAAATACAAGAAAGGCGATGCTGCAGTACGGCGTGCGGAACTGCTGCGACTCATGGAGCTAATCGAGGGGCTCGCGGATGCCAGCCCGTCGCTGCGGGTGACCGGTCTGCCGGCCTGGATTGAGCTTCACAGCAAGGTCACTGCGGCCACGAGGCCGTTTCAGCTCGACAAGGCCGAGGACCCCGTCGACGCGGTGCTATGCGCCCACATCGCGATGTATGCCCATCACCGGCCGGACGACGTCACCGTGTACGGAGACTTCGACACGGGCTACATCGTGACGCCGACGCTACCGCCTGGGTCGGTCACCGATGAGACCGACATTCGCGCGCGCCTTCGCCGAACGTGAACGTGCTGCGAAAAAAGTCAGCCGATTTTCGCAGTGGGCGCACGCTCGCGGACTAGTCCGGCGGCTCCGCCAGCTGCATCGGGTCGGTGATGCCGGGCGCGCCAATTCCCAGCTGGCGGTTGATCAGCCACGTCAGCGCCCACAGCAGCACACCGAGCACATCAGCCCTCCCGCAACGATGTACTGCTGCACCAGCACAGCGATGTTGACCACCGCGAACATCGAGATGAACGGCAGGATGTCTTCGATCGGCAGACCCGGCGCCCCCGCCTTGACGACTTCCACCAGCGGCGTATCACTGTCAGCGAGCGTGCCCACCGGCACCAGGGCCACCGCAACTATCGACACCAGCACGTACACCACACCAGCAATAGTCAAGCCAGACAAGAGGATTCGCGGAAAGATACGGGCGAAGTCCTTGGTTTCCTCAGCCCCATCACCCGCTTGAGTTCCGGCTGTGACCCTTGTTTGACGGCCGAATCGGCCACGGTCGCGCCCCTAACGCAGCGGTGCCAGTACGTCGATCACATCCACCAATGTGGCCTTCGCGGTGACCCGAAGATTGCCGCCGTCGTCGACGAGCGCGGCCACCACCGCTCCGTCGATCGCGTACATCAACGCATTGAGCCGGTCACCGCGCACGATGCGGCCGCACCGCTCCATCGTGTCGACCACCAACGCTGTCCGCTGCTGGCGGATTCTGCGCTGAACGTCGCGCAGCCACGAGTGCCGCGCACACGCCACGTAAATCTCGTACCGAGAGATCAGCTCCTCGCTGGTTTCGGCGGGCGGTCCGTCGTCGAGCAGTACGTCGACGAGTACATCAGCGGTCGCCTCTACGCCTCGCCGTCGCCGCGGCAAAACGGCCACCCGGGCGCGGAGTTTCTCCGTCGCTTTCATGCCCGCGTACTCGACCGCGTGGACCAACAAGTCGTCGAGCGACGAGAAATAGTACGTGGTCGACGCCAGCGGTAACCCGGCTCGCCGAGCGACTGCGCGGTGACGCACTGCGTCGAAGCCCCCCTCGCACAGCAACTCGGCGGCCGCGCTCACCAAGGCGTGCCGCCGGCGTTCCCCCTTCGGGGTGACCGCGGCTGTCACACTTCTGATGCTGCCAGCCGCATGGTCGGTGTACTGCAGTTTCGCCGAAGTGTCAGCGGCTGAAGCAATTGGCCTGAACGGCCGATGGCATGATGTCCGGCATGTCACAGCTAAGCCGTCGCGCAATTCTGCGACTCGGCGCGGCAAGCGCGTACGCGTTCGGCACGGTCCTGGACTCGCGGCCGTCCACGGCCGTGCCGCGCGTGACGATGACCGGCGTCGGCGCGCCGCTGGCCCCGCCCCCGTTGGAGCCGCCGGCAGCGGCCGCCCCGACGATGGTCACCGGATCGTTCGTGTCGGCGACCCGCGGCGGCGTCGCCACCAACTGGGCGATCGCCCGGCCGCCCGGGCAGACGAAGGCACTGCGCCCGGTGATCGCCCTGCACGGCAAGGGCAGTGACGCGGCAACCGTGATGGCGGGCGGCGTCGAGCAGGGCCTGGCGCAGGCGGTGGCCGCAGGCCTGCCGCCGTTCGCGGTGGTGGCCGTCGACGGCGGCGGCAGCTACTGGCACAAGCGGGCGTCGGGGGAGGACTCCGGCGAAATGGTGCTCACCGAACTGCTGCCGCTGCTGGAGGGCCAGGACCTCGACACGTCCCGCGTCGGGTTCCTGGGCTGGTCGATGGGCGGCTACGGGGCGCTGCTCCTCGGCGGCCGCCTGGGGCCCGCCCGCACCGCCGCGATCTGCGCGGTCAGCCCTGCGTTGTGGACGTCGTACGGCGCGACGGCGCCCGGGGCGTTCGACAGCGCCGAGGACTGGTCAGCCAACTCGGTGGTCGGACTGCCTGCGCTCGCGTCGATTCCGATCCGGGTCGATTGCGGCAACAGCGATCCGTTCTACTCGGCGACGAAGCAGTTCATCGCCCAGCTGCCCACACCTCCGTCGGGCGGCTTCTCCCCTGGCGGGCACGACGGCGGCTACTGGAGCCAGCAGCTGCCGGCCGAGTTGACGTGGATGGCTCCGCTGCTGGTCGCCTAGGGACCTGCTAATTGCGGCGCTGCGGAGCTCTTTCCTGGGCGACTACCTTGTTGCCCGACTATCCCGCCGAAGGCCTCCGCCATCGTTCAGCGGGCTCCTAGACCCGAATCCGGCCCTCGGCGGCCGCCAACGCGATGTCGGTGCGAAAGTGCCCACCAGGCAAGCGAATTGAGCTGACCTTCTGGTACGCGGCGTGGCGCGCGGCAGTCAAGTCCGCACCCGTGCCCACTATCGACAACACCCTCCCCCCGGTCGACACCAGTGCGCCGTCGTCACGCCGTCCGGTCGCCGCATGCAGCACACCGTCCTGGTCCGCGCCGACGATGACGTCACCCACGCGCGGCCGGCCGGGATAGTTCTCCGCGGCAAGCACCACCGTCACCGCGGCGCCGGGACGCCACCGCGGCGCCGGCTGCTCGGCCAGCCGGCCCGTTGCGGCGGCGTGAAGCAGCCGGCTCAGCGGGCTGTCCAGCAGCGCGAGCACCGCCTGCGTCTCCGGATCGCCGAAGCGGCAATTGAATTCGACGACCGCGGGGCCGGCCGAGGTGATCGCCAGGCCGGCGTAGAGCACCCCGCTGAACGGGCAGCCGCGGCGCACCAGCTCCGCGGCCACCGGCGCGATGATCTCGGAGACGATCTGGCCGGTCAGCTCGTCGGGCAGCCACGGTAGCGGCGCGTAGGCACCCATGCCGCCGGTGTTAGGCCCGAAGTCGTTGTCGCCGACCCGTTTGAAGTCCTGCGCTGGCAACAGGGGTACCACCGTCTCGCCGTCGACAACGCACAGCATCGACACCTCGGGCCCGTCGAGGAAGGACTCCAGTAGTACCGGGTGACCGGCGTCGAGCAATCCGGCGGCGTGCGCTCGCGCCGCGGCACGATCGGCCGTCACAACCACGCCCTTACCGGCGGCCAGCCCGTCGTCCTTGACCACCCACGCCTTTTCCTCGGTGCGCTCGGGGCCGAACCGGTCCAGTGCCGTGTCGAGATGCGCTGGGTTGTCGACGATCTCGCTGCGGGCGGTCCGAACGCCGACTGCCGCCATCACGTCTTTGGCGAACGCCTTCGACCCTTCGATCCGGGCGGCGGCCGCTGACGGGCCGAAGCAGGCGATTCCCGCGGCGCGCACTGCGTCCGCCACGCCGAGCACCAGCGGCACCTCTGGTCCGATGACCACCAGGTCGGCGGCCGTGTCGGCGGCCAGCTTCGCGACGGCCTCGCCGGAGGTGACGTCGGTGTCGTGCTGCTCGGCAACCGCGGCGATGCCGGCGTTGCCGGGCGCGGCGATCAGGCCGTCGACTTCGGGATCGCGCCGCAGCGCCATCAACAACGCATGTTCACGGGCACCCGAGCCGATCACCAGAACGCGCACAGCAGCCAACCATAACGGCTTGCGTCGGGAAAACCCGGCCATACACTTAGCTGCTAGATGTATGGTCTAGGGAAAGCGCACACAAGGAGTTTGCGATGAGCCGCTGTCCCTTCGGCCAGGGTTTCGACTTCACCGACCCCGACCTGCTCCTGGCGGGCATGCCGGTCAGCGAGTTCGCCGAACTGCGCAAGACGGCGCCGGTCTGGTGGAACGAGCAGCCGGCCGGATCTACCACGACGCGCCGGCGCACACCCGGCTGCGCAAGCTCGTGTCCAGGCTTTCACACCCCGCGCGGTCGCCGCCCAGGAGGAGAAGCTCGCCAAGGCGGCTCACGAAATCGTCGTGACGGCCACAGAGAAGGGGAGTTCACGTTCTTCGTGATTCTGCTCGCCGTGGCGGGCAACGAGACCACCCGCAATGCGATGACGCACAGCATGAACGCGTTCTTCGACAACCCCGACCAGTGGGAGCTGTTCAAGCGCGAACGCCCCGAAACAGCGGTCGACGAGATCATCCGGTGGGCGACGCCGGTGCATGCTTCCAGCGAACCGCACTGGCAGACAACGACATCGGCGGCGTCACGATCCGGAAGGGACAACGGGCCGGCGTGTTCTACAGCTCAGCCAACTTCGACGAAGCCGTCTTCGACCAACCGTTCGAGTTCAACATCCTACGAAATCCAAACCCGCACTTGGCCTTCGGTGGCAATGGCACGCACTATTGCATCGGCGCCAACCTGGCACGCATGGAGATCAAGTTGATCTTCAACGAGATCGCCGACATCATGCCAGACGTCACCAAGCTGGCGGAGCCTCAGCGGCTAAGGTCGGGGTGGATCAACGGCGTCAAGGAGCTCATGGTCTCCTACAGGCCGTGAAGTACTCCGTCGCTACCGCGCCGAAAACAACCTGCCCGCAGACGATTTCGCGGTGCTCGCACCGCTGGTCGATGCATTCACTCCTGCCGACTACGAGCGCGCGGACTGCGGCTCAGCGGTAGTAGATGTCGAGCGTCTGAACCAGGCCCTGGTCGTTCAGCGTGAAGATGTCGACCGTATGCACCGTCGTGTCCTCATTGATCGGGCTGGTGCCTTCCAACTGCGCCACTTCGACGTTGCCCTGCTCGATGCTGCGAGCGAGCGTCATGCGCACCTGTCCGTCGAAGATCACGTCCATATGAAAGTCGGCGATTTCGGTGTGCCCGTGGTCGGTACCCACCGGATGCGTCAGCGTGGCGTCCTCGGCGAAAAGCGCTAGCAATGCTGGGGTATCGGCGTTGTTGACGGCCTCGATGTATCGTTCGGCCACGCTCATGACTCCTCCAGTCCCGAAGGCATGCCGTCCACCGCGGCAACTCCATCACCAGCACCTAATGTAGCTGGACAACTGTCGGCGTAAAGCACTGATGCCAACTTGCGACCATACGTCACTACGTTCGATGTATGGTCTACAGAATGAGGAGCGGAGTCTGATGCGCACGCACGGCTGGTCCGGCTCCGCACCGGGCAGCGACGAGGAGGCGGTCGCACGGATCGTCGCCGCGGCGAGCAAGGCCATCGACGCCCACGGCGCCGACATCAGCATCGCCGAGGTGGCCCGCACACTCGGCGTGACCAGACAGACCGTCTATCGCTACTTCCCGAGCACCGACGCCCTGCTCACCGCCGCCGCAATGAACGCGGCCAAGAGCTACCTCGACCGGTTGGCCGACCACCTCGCGGGCATCACGGACCCCGCCGAGGCCGTGGTCGAAGGCATCGCGACCACGCTGGAGTGGCTGCCGAACGACAAACACACGGGTCTGCTGCTCGGCCCCGACCGTGCCGGCGCGTTCAGCGCGGACGTCACCTCCGACGTCGCCGTGCAGTTCGCGCGCACCATGCTCGGGCGCTTCGACGTGGACTGGGTCGGCATCGGATTCAGCGACGACGACCTCGACGAACTCGCCGAACACTTGCTGAGAATCATTCAGTCGTTCGTGATCGACGCGGGCTGGCCGCCGCGAAGAGGCGCGAAGCTACGGCGGTACCTGCGCCGCTGGGTGGGTCCGGCGCTCAGCGTGGTCAGCAGCTAACGCGTGTTCGTCGAAGTAGTCCTCGCCGCGCCGAATGGCGGTTATATAGGGGCGTGAAGCGACTCAGCGGCTGGGACGCGATGCTGCTCTATAGCGAAACGCCCAACGTGCACATGCACACGATCAAAGCCGGCATCATCGACGTCAGCGGATTCGAGGGCACACCGACCATCGAGGCGTTCCGCGAAATTCTCCATAGCCGGCTACACAAGCTCGACCCGATGCGCTTCGAGTTGGTCGACATCCCGTTCAAGTTCCACCACCCGATGTGGCGTGAGCACGTCGACGTCGATCTCGAGTACCACGTTCGGCCACTGCGGCTGCCCAGTCCCGGAGGTCAGCGCGAATTTGACGAGGCCATCGGCGAGATCGCGAGCACACCACTGGATCGCAGTAAGCCGCTGTGGGTGATGTATTTCGTCGAGGGCATCGCAGACGGCAACGTCGGTGTCATCAACAAGGTGCACCACGCGCTGGCGGACGGCGTCGCGTCAGGCAACCTGATCGCGCACGCGATGGACCTGAAGGACCTGCCCGATCGCGACTATTACGAAACCGACCCGCCCCCTTCACGATCCGAGCTGATGAGCGCCGCGTTCCGCGATCACCTCCGCCAAATCGGGCGAATTCCCGCGACGGTGAGCTACACCGTCCAGGGGATCGGCCGGTTCCGTCGCAGTTCGCGCAAGCTATCCACGCTCACCCGTCCCCTCGACCCGCCGCCGACGTTCATGAACCACGCCCTCA
>DASWBF010000510.1:0-2181 GCA_036390735.1 Mycobacterium sp.
CAGCCGGGCCGCATCGGGGCCGCGCAATCCTGGCAGACCCTGTTGGCCATCGAAGCGCTGCCCCTGGAGGGGTTGCAGTTTCCTGGGTCGGAGTTTTTCACGATCGCTGATCGTGTGCCCGGTTTCGACGTCGACTGGGCGGTGCGGATCAGCAAGACCAGCCGTGAGCAAGCCATCGCCCGCAATACCAAGAATCTGCGCCGGCTCACCGAGCAGGTTGGTGAGCGCGATTCGGAGGTGTCGTTCGCTCAGGACACGTTGTCCGAGCAGGTGCTGCTGCTCGGTGAATACAACGGGCACCTGGAAAGCAACGACGACGAGATCGAGGTGTCGTTGTGTCCGATTTTCGCCGTCGCCGGCACCACCCGGGCGCAGTGCGAAGACGGTGCGCTGAAGCTGGCGCAGGCCTTCGAGCGCAACCGCATCAAAGTGGTCGCGCCGCTGGGTGGGCAGCGCGAGTTGTGGGCCGCGATGAACCCCGGCGGGGCCAACCTGCGGGCGGTCGCTGATTTCTCGCACGTCACGATCAGCGAGTACGCGGCCGCCAGTGTGCCGTGCGCCACCAATGCCGTCGGCGATGTTCGCGGCCCGATCTTCGCGCTGAACCTGTCCGGGCGGCGCAACCAGCCGGTGCACCTCGAGTGGTTCCGGGAGGCCGCCCGCGACGCGTCGCCGTCGGTGGCGTTCGCCGGCGAACTTGGCGCGGGCAAGACGTGGGCCATCATGACCTTGCTGTTTCACCTGGTTGACATCGGTGGACAGTTCCTGGCGATCGACCGCACCGATCAGGGCGAGTACGCGTCGCCGGTGTCGACGCTGGCCAACTCGGTCGTCGTCGACATGATGCGGCCGCGGTGGTCGATGGATCCGCTGCGGATCTTCCCGGCCGACATCGGTGTGGACAAGGCCGTGGACCTGCTCACCCCGCTGTTTGGTTGCACCGCCGACTCTCCGCAGGGATTGACGCTGGGCGAGCTGCTGCGACCCGAACTGGGGGTGCGGTCGATCCCCGACATGCTCGCGGTCCTGCGCAGCGGCATCGACACCGGTGGCATGCCCGGCGGGAAGAAAGGGCTGCCGGCGGGCTGGGCGGAGCTTTACCGGCACCTGGATTACTGGTCACGCAAGCGCTACGCCGCGGCGCTGATGGATCCCAACCTGCCGCCGCTGAATCTGAACGCCGAGGGCATTGTCATCCGCACCAACCGGGTTGAGGTGCCCACCGCCGAGGAGGTCGCCAGCGGTGACCCGATCGACCCGAGCAAGGTGTTCGGTCGCGCTATCTACGGGTTGTCCACTGAGATCGGCCGCCAAGCGTTCGGCTCCAACAAGAGCCGCATGGGCGCGGTCGTGATGGACGAGGCCTATCACGTCACCTCCACCCCTCGCGGGCTGGCCAGTGTGACGCGGATCGTGCGCGACGGACGCAAGGACAACACCGCACTGATCCTGGGCAGCCACGACCCGGTCAGCGACTACCCCGCCGGCACCGCGCTGGACCTGATCCCGATCCGCATCGTGATGCGCCACCGTGACGAATCGCTGGCCCGGCGGTCGCTGAAGTGGCTGGGCATCGACCCGGACAAGAACCCGCACATCGTGACCGATTTGACCAAGAACACCGCACCCAAGGGCCCTAACAGCAAGGTCATTCCGGGCCGCGAAGGTGAGGGCTACCTGCGCGACGCCCGCGGGGCGATCGGTCGCATCAAGGTGCTCGGCCCGTCCTCGCAGATGCGGCGTGAAGCGATGAGCACCACTCCCCCCGAGCACGCAGATGTCGCATGAGCACGAACGGGGGTGGCTGCGGTGGTGAGGGCGGGCGGTGACGCACCGCTGATCGCTGCGGGCCGGCGCTTGCTGCGGATCGTGGTGAGCGTTGTCCTGCTGATCTTGGCCGCGGCCGGGGTGCTAGTCGTGGCGCAGCCGACGGCAGTCAACCCGGCGTCGTCGCCGTGTGTGGCATTCGGTGCGGGACCGGTCAACAACGGCAAGGCCGTCATCGCCGCCGGTGTGGCCCTGCACATCCCCGAGGACGGCATCGTTGCGGGGTTGACGGCGGCCATGCAGGAGACGGGCCTGCGTAACCTGGCCAACCCAAACGTGCCGGCGTCACTGGCCGCGGCCAATGACGGGCTGGCGATCGACGGGCAGGCGGTGGGCATTCTGCAGCAGGCCCCG
>DASWBF010000511.1:0-4137 GCA_036390735.1 Mycobacterium sp.
CCTCGGGTGGGCGCGTTCTCGGCCAGCTCGGCGGCTTTGTCGCGGACGTGCTCGGTCAGCAGGAATTCGCGGCAGGCGACCGCGATCACGGTGTCGACAGCCAGTTCCGGAATGGACCGCTGGTCGGCGACCGAGAACATCCGCATCTCGCTGACCTCGTCGCCCCAGAACTCGACGCGCACGGGGTGTTCGGCCGTCGGCGGGAAGATGTCGAGGATGCCGCCTCGGACTGCGAACTCTCCGCGCTTGCCGACCATGTCGACGCGGGTGTAGGCCAGTTCGACAAGTCGGGAGATGACGTCCTCGAAGGCGATCTCGGTCCCGACGGTCAACGTGACCGGCTCGATGCGGACCAGGTCCGACGCCATCGGCTGCAGCAGCGAGCGCACCGTCGTGACCACCACCCGCAACGGCGGGCCCAGCCGGTCGTCGTCGGGCAGCGCGAGCCTTCGCAGCACTGTGAGCCGGGCGGCGACGGTGTCGACGCCGGGTGACAGCCGCTCGTGCGGCAGGGTCTCCCAGGACGGGAACAGCGCAGCGGCGTCGCCGACCACGCCTTTGAGTTCTGCGGTCAGGTCGTCGGCCTCGCGGCCGGTGGCGGTGACGACCAGCAGGAGCCCGTCCTGCGCAAGCGCGGACGCGACGAACGGCCGCGCGCCGGCCGGCCCGACGAGCGCCAGTTCAGGGGGATTAGCGGCGGCGCGCCGGGCGAGGTCGCCCAGAGTCGGGTCGCGCAGCGCCAGGTTGACGAGCCCCGCGATCGGGGTGTCGATCATGGTGTGGCCAGTCTAGTTGCGCGCCTTGCTAGTTGCTCTTCGCGCAAGCGCTCATCGGCGCTGAATCCTCTTCGCGCAAGCGCTCATCGGCGCCTACTCGTCGTGCAGCACCGGATCGTCCTCGAGGTGCATCAGCCCGTTCCAGCACAGGTTGACGAGGTGAGCGGCCACCACTTCCTTCTTCGGCTCACGGACGTCCAGCCACCACTGGGCCGTCATCGACACCGAGCCGACGAGCGCCTGCGCATACAAAGGCGCCATCTCGGAGTCGAGTCCGCGGCGGGAGAAATCGCTGGCCAGGATCGATGACACCTGATTGACAGCCTCGTTCAGCAGCGTCGAGTAGGTGCCCGACGTGATGCCCACCGGGGAGTCGCGGGTCAGGATGCGAAAGCCGTCGGTGCGTTCATCGACGTAGGCGAGCAGCGCCAGCGCTACCCGCTCGATGCGCAGCCGGGACTGGTTGTTGGTCGACCTGGTCAACGACGACGTGATGCCGTCGAGCAGCGCCGACATCTCGCGGTCCACCACCACCGCGTAGAGCCCCTCTTTGCCGCCGAAGTGCTCGTAGACGACGGGCTTGGAGACGTTGGCCCGCTGGGCGATCTCCTCGATCGAGGTGCCTTCGTAGCCGCGCTCGGCGAACAGCGACCGCGCGACGTCGATCAGCTGGTGGCGGCGCTCCGCACCCGTCATGCGGGCGCGTGGAGTGCGCGTTTCCTTCTCTAGTGCCGCCACGTGACCAGGGTAATCGGTTTGTATACAGTCGCTACGCTGTCTTCGGTGACCGGTCCGTCGTGGTGTAATCGGCAGCACATCAGATTTTGGTTCTGAGAGTTCAGGTTCGAGTCCTGGCGACGGAGCATTATTGGCCGCGAGCGAGGGTGTTTGTACGTTCCGCAGCGGCGTATCGGCGCAGAAGCGATAGGGAGGCCCCGTGACACAACTTCCCGACAAGGCCGTTATCGTGCTGGCCGCCGGGGCCGGAACGCGCATGCAGTCGGACACTCCGAAGGTCCTACACACGCTGGGCGGCCGCAGCATGCTGGCTCACGCGCTGCATTCGGTGGCCAAGGTCGGGCCGCAACACCTGGTCGTGGTTCTCGGCCGCGACCGCGACAAGCTCGCCCCGGCGGTGGCGCAGCTCGCCGACGAACTCGGCCGGCCCGTCGACGTTGCCGTGCAGGAGGAGCAGCTCGGCACGGGTCACGCGGCGGCCTGCGGCCTGAACGCGCTCCCCTCCGACTTCGACGGCATCGTCGTCGTCACGTCCGCAGACATCCCGCTGCTGGACCCCGACACCCTCGCCGACCTCGTCGCCACCCACCGCGCCGACCCGGCGGCTGTCACGGTGCTCACCACGACGCTTCCCGACCCGACCGGCTACGGCCGCGTCCTGCGCACCCAGGACCGCGAAGTCATCGGGATCGTCGAACAGGCCGACGCCACGGCGTCGCAGCGACTGATCCGCGAGGTCAACGCCGGCGTCTATGCGTTCGACCTCGCTGCGCTGCGGTCGGCGTTGAGCCGGTTGCGTGAGGACAACGCTCAGCATGAGCGCTATTTGACCGACGTCGTGTCGATCGTGCGCCAGGACGGGCTGACCGTGCACGCCAAGCATGTCGACGACGGCACGCGGGTCGCAGGCGTCAACGACAGGGTGCAGCTCTCGGCGCTGGCCGCCGAGCTCAACCGCCGCATCGTCGCCGCGCACCAGCTGGCCGGCGTCACCGTCGTCGACCCCGCGACGACGTGGATCGACGTCGACGTGACGATCGGCCGCGACACCGTCGTCCAGCCCGGAACGCAGCTGCTCGGCCGCACGAGGGTCGGCGGAAATTGCACGATCGGCCCGGACACCACGCTGGCCGACGTGACGGTCGGCGACGCCGCGTCCGTCGTACGCACCCATGCGACCGCGTCCTCGATCGGCGACGGGGCTGCCGTCGGTCCGTACGCGTATCTGCGGCCCGGCACCGTGCTCGGCGCCGACGCCAAGCTCGGCGCGTTCGTCGAAGCCAAGAACTCGACCATCGGCACTGGCACCAAGGTGCCGCACCTGACGTACGTCGGCGACGCGGACATCGGCGAGCACAGCAACATCGGCGCGTCCAGCGTGTTCGTCAACTACGACGGGCAGACCAAGCAACGCACGAAGATCGGCTCTCACGTGCGGACCGGCTCGGACACCATGTTCGTCGCGCCGGTAACCATCGGCGACGGCGCGTACACCGGTGCCGGCACGGTGATCCGCGAAGACGTCCCTCCCGGCGCGCTGGCCGTGTCCGCGGGTCCGCAGCGCAACATCGAAGGCTGGGTCGAACGCAAACGGCCCGGGTCGGCGGCTGCGGAGGCGGCCCGCAAGGCGACTGAGGACGACGAGCGGCCATGATCTCGTCGCCTGAGGTTTGCTTTTCGGCCACCACGTAACATAAGGCCGACATTCCCGATCCATAAGGCCGACATTCCCGATCCATCACCGGCGAGGCACCGTGAGCACCGACTGGACCGACAACCGCAAGAACCTGATGCTCTTCGCGGGCCGTGCGCACCCCGAGCTCGCCGACCAGGTGGCCAAGGAACTCGACGTGCAGGTCACCGCGCAGACGGCACGGGACTTCGCGAACGGGGAGATCTTCGTCCGCTTCGAGGAGTCCGTCCGCGGCTGCGACGCGTTCGTGCTGCAATCCCATCCTGAGCCGCTGAACAAGTGGCTGATGGAGCAGCTCCTGATGATCGATGCGCTCAAGCGCGGCAGCGCCAAGCGGATCACCGCGATCCTGCCGTTCTATCCGTACGCCCGCCAGGACAAGAAGCACCGCGGGCGGGAGCCGATCTCGGCGCGGCTGGTGGCCGATCTGCTCAAGACCGCCGGCGCGGACCGCATCGTCACGGTCGATTTGCACACCGACCAGATCCAGGGCTTCTTCGACGGGCCGGTGGACCACATGCGCGCCCAGAACCTGCTGATCGGCTACATCAAGGACAACTATTCGACCGACGACATGGTTGTGGTCTCCCCCGATTCGGGCCGGGTGCGCGTCGCCGAGAAGTGGGCCGACGCGCTCGGCGGCGTTCCGCTGGCGTTCATCCACAAGACCCGCGACCCGCGCATCCCCAACCAGGTGGTGTCCAACCGGGTCGTCGGCGACGTCGGTGAGCGCACCTGCGTGCTGATCGACGACATGATCGACACCGGCGGAACCATCGCGGGAGCAGTGAAGCTGCTGCACGACGACGGCGCGCGCGACGTGATCATCGCGGCGACGCATGGCGTGCTGTCGCATCCGGCGGCCGCGCGGCTGGCCGAATGCCGCGCGAAAGAGGTAATCGTCACCAATACGCTGCCGATCGGCGAAGA
>DASWBF010000512.1:0-2802 GCA_036390735.1 Mycobacterium sp.
CATGCTGCGCCAAACCAGGCGACACGCCGCGGCCAAGGGGTGACGCTGTCGCCGTCAGCCGAGCACTCCGAGCACGTGGAAGCGGGCCAGTACCGCGGAGCGGTTCAGGACTTAACCGACGTGTCCAACATGCTCCATAACCACTGCCGCGATACCCTGCCCTATCCGCTACGGCTCGCCATAGACGCAGGAGACGTCCTGAACGACCTCGAATCGGTGGCAAGTCCAACGTGATCATTGGACAAGCCGACCCAAAGGTGCCACCTGTCGCGACTCGTCGTGCGGCCAGGGGCGCTGATGATGACCTGCCCCAAGTCTTGGCCGACACCGTCACCGACTTCCTCGGCAAGCCCCGCGCACGCGGTTGGATTCACCTCTGCTCGGCGGCCAGCGCCATCGTGGCTGGGGCGGCGCTGGTGTCGGTGGCCTGGATTGCGGCATCACCGAAGGCCGGCTGGGCCACTCTGATTTACGCCGCCGCCATCGTCGCCATGTTCAGCGTCAGCGCTACCTACCACCGAGTGCACTCGCGCTCCCCCGCCGCCGAAATGTGGATGAGACGTGCCGACCACTCGCTGATTTTCGTGTTGATCGCCGGCAGCTACACTCCCATCGCGCTATTGGCGATGCCACCGCGCACCGGCACACAGATTCTGACCGTGGTATGCATCGGCGCGGCCGCAGGTGTTGCCCTCAAGATGCTGTGGCCGTCGGCGCCTCTGTGGCTGGGCGTGCCCTTGTACCTACTGCTCGGCTGGGCGGCGATTTGGTTCACCGGAGCGCTCTTGGACAGCGCGGGTGTCGCGGTCGTCGCGCTACTCGTCGCCGAAGGTGTGCTTTACAACATCGGCGCTGTCTTTTACGGCCTTCGCTGGCCCAACCCGTGGCCACAGACCTTCGGCTATCACGAGTTCTTTCATGCGTTCACCGCGGCCGCAGCGATCTGCCACTACATCGCCGTCTGGGTCGTCGTCTTGTGACGACCTTTCGCTTGCCGAGCGCCGCAGGTCGAAGAACAGCTCCAGCAATTCCTCGGCGCGGCGTAAGGGCGTAACAGCACCGCCGCGATACACGGCACCTGGTGTCACACCCAGGCATCTCTTGCGTAGGTGCGGGCCAGAACACAAACCACGCAGCCCCCAGCCGCTCGGCTCCTCGATCCGCGATTGCCCATTTAGAAAGCTCCAAGACATCTTTCAGAAACTTCAGACCATGAGGCATTTCAGTAACCTTCGGACGATCACACTGCACGGCGATCGCGTCGCATACCGCGACGAGGGTGCCGGCGAGGTTCTGCTGCTGATCCACGGCATGGGCGGTAGTTCGTGCAGCTGGCGAGAGATAGTGCCGAAACTGGCCAAGAAGTATCGCGTCATCGCACCGGACCTCCTCGGCCACGGTCAATCCGACAAGCCGCGCGGCGACTACTCGTTGGGCGCTTTTGCCGTCTGGCTGCGGGATTTGCTCGACGCGCTCGACATCCCCAAGGCTACGGTCATCGGCCACTCCCTTGGTGGCGGCGTCGCGATGCAGTTCGCTCACCAGCACCGCGACTACTGCCAGCGGCTGGTTCTGATCAGCAGCGGCGGACTCGGCACTGACGTCGGCCGTACGTTACGGATTCTGTCGCTGCCGGGAGCCGAACTGGTGCTGCCGCTGATTGCGTCGCGGCCCGCAATCAAAACCGGCAATGCGCTGCGGTCGTGGTTGTCGTCCGACCAAGGGCCGACCCGATTCAGCGAGACATTGCGAGCGCATGCATCGTTGTCGAACCGGGAGAACAGACAGGCGTTCCTGCGCACGTTGCGTTCAGTTGTCGACCACCGCGGCCAGGCGGTCTGCGCGCTGAATCGACTCCATTTCCATGTGGATCTGCCGGCTCTGATCATCAGCGGTGAGCAGGACCGGGTCATCCCGGTCGCTCACGCGCGCGCGGCACACAACGCCCTGCCGAACAGCCGTCTGCACGTCATACCTGGTGTCTGGCACCACCCCCAAGTCGAGCGACCCGACACCGTGGCGACCCTTATCAGTGACTTCATGACTGAGACAGCTCAGCCGCCGCGCTTCGCCAGCGCCACGGCCGGTGCCTCCGTTACCGAACTACCCCATCACGCGAGACGGTCCCGGGTTCCGGAATCGTGGACGACCGCCGCTCACGCACGGTCTGCCGTTCGTCGGATCGGGGGACGACGGATGAGAAGGCACGTCCGCCTGTCCGCGTGAGCAGCCGCCACCCTGTGAAATCGGCCGCAGTTACAGGTACTTAGCCGGTCGGTATGTCGAGGCAGCCGATGCCGATGACGCAGCCGCCGACACCACCGGGTCCCGCGGTTCCGTCGACACCTGGAGCAGTCCCGACGACGCCACCCGGCCCCGCGGTTCCTTCGACACCCGGGGCAGTGACATTGCACTCGACGCCGTTAGCGTCTACGCAGGTCGCCGGGTCGGCAAGCGAGGTCGCGGCAGTGCCCGTCATAACAGCACCTGCGATTGCCGTCGCGGCAGCACCAGTGAGAAGCAACTTCGTCATTGTTTGCGATTTCACTAACATCCATGTCGGGTACCTCACTGGCCACGTCTTGAAACAGTCAAAACACCGTCGAGGGTGCAAGCGAACAGCCAGCGCAGCGCGACGCCGACGTCTCAACCTTCTTCGGCAGTCTCGGGTTGAGGACGCGGCCCGCCGAAGTCGCCGAACGACCCGGGCCGGCGCGACGGCTGATGCCCGTGCACTCCCTCGGCGTATGCGGTCTCGGCGTGCTGGGTGAAGTCGACGCCGGTCGTCTCGTCCTCGGCGCT
>DASWBF010000513.1:0-4708 GCA_036390735.1 Mycobacterium sp.
CCAATGCGTCTACGTCGTCGACTCCGCCGGCGCGCTGGTGCTGGAGGGTGTTCGCGACCGCGTTGCCGCGCTGGTTGCCGAACTGGGTGACGACGCACAGGTCGGTTTCCACGGCCACGAAAACCTCGGCCTCGGGGTCGCGAACTCCGTCGAGGCCGTGCGCGCCGGTGCCAAGCAGATCGACGGCAGCTGCCGCCGCTTCGGCGCGGGGGCCGGCAACGCGCCGGTCGAGGCGCTGATCGGGGTCTTCGACAAGATCGGCGTCAAGACCGGCATCGACTTCTTCGACATCGCCGATGCCGCCGAAGAGGTGGTCGCACCGGCCATGCCTGCCGAATGCCTGCTCGACCGCAATGCACTGATCATGGGCTATTCCGGGGTGTACTCGAGCTTCCTCAAGCACGCGATCCGGCAGTCGGAACGCTACGGCGTTCCCGCGCATCAGCTCTTGCACCGCGCCGGTGAACGCAAACTCATTGGTGGGCAAGAAGATCAGCTGATCGACATCGCACTGGAGATCAAGCGCGAGCAGGAATCAGCTTCTCGCGGGGGAACGTAACGGTCGTCAGCGGCGCGCCGACGCTGTCAATGGTCGGCCATTCGCGTCTTGGAGCAGGCAGATCACATAGCTCGGGGCAGGACCCGTAGTCGGATCGATTGTGGTGCGGTCCTGGTTGGAGTCGACCAGAAACGTCACTGCGAGTTCGCTGGCATCAACCGACTGGCCCGTGTACTTGGGAAACTGCGCACTGCACGCCGGATTGGCGACTTCGGGGATCGCGGCATTGACCGTCAACGGTCCGCGGAAGAACACTTCGGCCATATGCGGGGTGGCGCAGTCGACGAGGGCCACGGTCACCACGCTCGGGTCGCTTGGCGGAGGGTCGGCCAAGCAGTCACCGACGTCGAGGTCAACCCACTTCGCGGTCCGAGTCGCGGACGTGGTGGGCGGCGCCGCGACGGCCGACGTGGTTGTCGTGGTCGTTGCTGGCGTACTCGGCGTCGTCTCGCCGGAACTGTTTGTGGCACCACCACATGCCGGCAGCACCGCAAGCGCGCTCAAAAGAGTTGTCAGGCCCCACACTCGTTTCGGCAGTTACTCCCCCTCGATCCGTAAACGTCATCGGTCGGTCGCAAAGTTTAGGTGGTAACGCACCGGTTCTGCTTCTCGATATAGCAGCTACCTGTCCCAAACCAGAGGAGCGAAACCCGTGATCATTGCCAGAGGAAACATCCGGAGAGGCGTGTTGGGCGTCATCGCTGCCGGTGTGCTGTCCGGTGTCGCGACCGCGATCGTCGTACTGCCGTCCGCCAAAGGCGAGCCCACGCCCACGCCCGCGGCCGATCCTTGCCTCGCGTCGAATCTGACCGGAACTATCAGCAAGGTCAATCAAGAGATCTCGGCATACCTGCAATCGCATCCGGAGACGAACCAGGCGCTTGCTGACGTCGCCAAGCAGTCACCGTTCTCGGCGCAGTCGGCCTTCACGGCGTACTTCGATGCCCATCCTGCCGAAGCGGCCGACCTGCATACGCTGCAGCAACCTCTGGTCGACCTCAGCAACCAGTGCGGATACCAGGTGACGCCGGGACAGGTGCTCGGTGCGCTGAGCGACCTGTAGACCAGGGCCGCGAGGTGGGCGGCCTGCGGGCAAGCGAGGGGTGGCCAGCAGGCCAGCTCAGCGACGCGGCGTGACCCCGCCGAGTTGTGCGGTCAGCGCGTCGGCCGCGACCACCAGCTCACGGGCCCGTTCGGTGATCTCCGCGTCGGTGAGCGCGCGGCCGATCTGCAGTGACGCGACCATGGCTTGCCTCCGATGGTGGTCGTACACCGGAGCGGAGATGACGCTGACGTCGTGGCGCTGCCCAGCTTCGGAGTTCTCGCCACGCAGGTACACGCGTTCGCCGATATCGGAGACGATCTCGCCCAGCAGCGCGCGCAGTTCGTCGGGCAGGCTGTTGGACATGCCCGCCATCAGCGCGTAGAGCCGCTGCCCGCCGGGGGTCAGCCGCTCGACCAAATACCCGTCGGCGCGACACTCGGCGATCACGCGATGCAGGCGTTCGGTGTCGGTGCGCAGCGGAATAGTGGGCTCCTTGGCCAGCCAGTCGCGAACGGCTTCGTCGTCCCACAACACGAACATCAGCCCGACCGGCGGCGCGAACGGATAGCTCTGGCCCACCTCGACGCCCACTCGCGCACCGGGCGGCGCGACCAGCTCGAGTAGCGCGATCCGGTCGTCGACCACCGCGGAAAGTGCAGCCGTGGTGGCGAATCGGGTCGACAGCCGGCGCAGTTCCTCGCCCGCGGCCGGGCTGACCCGCATCGATTCTTGGGCCCTGTGGCCGAGCGTGATCAAGGCCGGGCCCAATCGATATGTCTTGTCTCGTTCATCCCTGATCAAATAGCCGGACTCGGTAAGCGTCGTGACGATCCCCAGGCAGGTCGGCTTGCTGAGCTCCACCCGTCGGGCCAACTCGGACACCCCGAATCGCTCCTGCGGATGCTGCGACAGGAAGTCGAGGACGCGCACCGCGCGGTCGGTCGGCGGCGAGGCACGGCCGGCAGAGGCGGAGAGGTCCATCCGCAGGATCCTACGCGACCGTTCCATATATGAACCGCGGCGGATCAATATCTTGACCACATCTAGAACACGTTCTAGTGTCGGGCCGGTGTACACCGACCCGTTGACCGCAGCGATCGCCGAGGCCGAAGAGCTCGTCGCGGCCGCCCCGCATATCGAGACGGAAGCGGACCTCCTCGAAGGCCTGCAATATCTCGCGCAGGGCATTGCCGCGTGCACACATGTGACGTTCCATCACGACCGAGACCACCCGTTCTTCCTCAGCGGCACCGGCCCCTTCACGAAGATGGGCTTGGACAACCCCGACACCCTCTATTTCGGCACTCGAGTCCGGCCGGACCACGAGTACGTCGTGTCAGGGGTGCGTGGCACCACCACCGACCTGAGCTTTCAGCTGCTCGGCGGCGAGTACACCGACGAGGGAGTGCCGGTCAGTGAAGCGGCGTTCGACGACCGCGAGCTCGACATCGCCGCCGACGGCAGCTTCGAATGGCGGTTCACCCCAGCGACTCCGGCGCAGCTGGTCGTGCGGGAGGTCTACGGCGACTGGTCCCAGCGGCGCGGCACGATCGCGATCAAACGAGTCGACTCGGCGGGCACCGCACCGCCACCATTGACGCGCGAAACGATCGAAAAGCGTTACGCCGCAGCAGGAAAGCAGCTGGTGAACCGCATCAAGACGTGGCTGCAGTTCCCGCAGTGGTTCTATCTGAACCTTCCCGCCAACACGTTGGTCCCGCCGCGGCTCACGCCCGGCGGCCTGGCGACGCAGTATTCGTCGGCGGGCCATTTCGATCTCTCGCCGGACCAGGCGCTAGTCATCACCATTCCCGAATCCGACGCGCCCTACCTAGGGTTCCAGCTCGGCAGCCTGTGGTACATCTCGCTGGACTACATCAACCACCAGACGTCGCTGAATGCAACTCAGGCGCAAGCAGATCCGGACGGGAAGATCCGGATCGTGGTGGCGGAGCGCAGTCCCGGCGTCACCAACTGGGTCGAGACGCTGGGTCACCACAAAGGATTCCTGCAGTTCCGCTGGCAGCGGGTGTCACGGAAACTCACCGAAGCCGACGGGCCCACTGTCGAATTGGTCGACTTCGACGCGGTCCCTGCCACATTACCGTTCTACGAGCACAACAAGATAACCGACGAAGATTGGCGCGAGCGGATTGCACAGCGGCAGCGCGCAATCGCCACACGGATGCTGGGGTGAACATGCTCGAAGGCAAAGTGGTGTGCATCAGCGGGGTCGGCCCGGCGCTGGGGACGACGCTGGCGCGGCGATGCGCCGAGTACGGCGCGGATCTGGTACTGGCAGCGCGGACCGCTGAACGCCTCGACGACGTCGCCAAGCAGATCACCGACACCGGCCGGCGCGCGGTGGCGGTCGCCACCGACATCACCGACGACGATCAGGTCAAGAACCTGGTCGACGCCTCGCTGGCCGCGTATGGGCGCGTCGACGTGTTGATCAACAACGCATTCCGAGTTCCGTCGATGAAGCCGTTGGCCAACACCACGTTCCAACACATCCGCGACGCGATCGAACTGACCGTGCTGGGCGCACTGCGCTTAACTCAAGGTTTCACGCCCGCGCTGGCCGAGGCCAACGGCTCCGTGGTGAACGTGAACTCGATGGTGATCCGGCACTCCCAGGCCAAGTACGGTGCCTACAAGATGGCCAAGTCGGCGCTGCTTGCGATGTCGCAATCGTTGGCGACGGAACTCGGCGAGCAGGGGATCCGGGTGAATTCGGTTGTGCCGGGCTATATCTGGGGTGACACGCTGAAGGGCTACTTCAACCATCAGGCTGGCAAGTACGGCACCACCGTCGAACAGATCTACCGCGCGACAGCCGCGAACTCCGACCTGAAGCGTTTGCCGACTGAAGACGAAGTAGCCTCGGCCATCATCTTTTTCGCTGGCGATCTCTCCAGTGGCATCACCGGGCAGACGCTCGACGTCAACTGCGGGGAGTACAAGGCTTGATGGCGGAGCGCACCGACGTCGGCACCGTCGACGATTTGCATGAGTCGGCCTCGCGCCTGATCGGTCTCGACGACTTCGGTCTGGACGACGACAACTACCGCGAAGGTCTTGCCGTCATCCTCGATTCGTAT
>DASWBF010000514.1:0-29154 GCA_036390735.1 Mycobacterium sp.
TCCGTCGTAGGTCACCCCGCCGGCGAGCAGCGCACCGATGTCGGCGGCGAGGTCGGCGCTGATGTGTTCGCGTAGTTCGTCGATCGGTAGGTTCGCAAAGCCGCTGCGGCCCAGTGTTTCTCGTCGCACCACCCGCAGCCGGAACGGGTCGTTGCGCGGCGCGCCGGACAGCCGGTGGCCCTGGTGTTGAGCTTCGACGTCGTGCACTTTGATCGCCGGGTCGCCGAGTTCGGCGCCGCGCAGCACCACCTGCAGCCGGTCGACGAGCGCGCCGTCGCTGCGCCAGTTCGTGCCGAGTGTCTGCTTGTCACCCGCTGTCTCAGCGGCTTGCAGATACGTGACGATGTCGCCGCCGCGGAACGCGTAGATCGCCTGCTTCGGATCGCCGATCAGGATCACCGTGGACCGCCCGCTGAATGCGCGGTCGAGCACCTGCCACTGCACCGGGTCGGTGTCCTGGAACTCGTCGACCATGACGATCGGCCATCGGTGATGCATCCGCACGCGGGCGGGGGAGTCATGGCCATCCAGCGCGTCCGCCAACCGGATGAGCAGGTCGTCGTAGCTGAGGAGTCCCTGTTGCCGCTTACGCGTTTCCAGCTCGGCGAGAACGCCTTTCGCGAAGTCGAGGCACACCGCCGCGCGCGAGCCAGGGCTGGGGTTCAGCGGACGCAACTCCGTCGACGGGTTCTTGACCACCTCACGGGCGAGGCGCAGCGCGTCTTTGTAGGTCAACACCGGCTCGTCGCGTTCCTGCCCGAAATGCGCGAGATAAAGGTCGTCGACGATCTCGGTGACCAGCTCGTCGAGATCCTCGGCCAGCGTGACGCCCGCGTCGGTGTCACCCGCCACGCCCAGCGACTTGAGCACCAGCTGGCAGAACTGGTGCGTGGTCGCGATGGTCGCCGCGTCGAAAGCGGCCAGCGCATCGCGGAGTCGCTGTTTGCGTTCGTCGCGCTGAGGGCCGTCGAGAAGGTATGCCAGGACCTGGTTGTCACCGACGGTCGACGGATCGTCGAAAGCGACGACGGCGTCGACCAATTGGCGACGGACCCGCTCGCGCAGCTCTTGGCTGGCCGCCCGACCGAATGTGATCAGCAGCATCTGGTCCAGCGTCGCCGCACCGTCGGCGATGTAGCGCGTGACCAGACCCGCCAGCGCGAACGTCTTCCCGGTGCCGGCGCTGGCTTCCAGCACCGTGGTGGATCGTTCGGCGGGCAACGGGCCCAGCAGGTCGAAGCGCGGCATCATTCCGGCGTCCTCTTGGCGCGCAGCATCGGCAGCCAGAGTCGGGCAGCGTACGCGCCGAGGCGATTGCCCTCGCCGTCGAACTCCTCGCCGGGGCGCAGCGGTTGCATCAGATCCGCCAGCCGCGCGTTCTTTCCCCACGCACGCACGTGCGCCGGCTGCTGATCCTCACCGGGGTACCTGTCACTCGACTTCCACCGGTATTCCGCCTCGCGCACCGGATCCTCGTCGCAGCGCCGCGCCTCGGCCCACGCGTGGGACGTCTTGATGGGCAAAGGAAGTGGCTCACGTCGGCCTGCGTCGTAAATCGAGACCAGTTCGCGCAATACCTCGACCGCGTCGTCGGCCGGCCACCCGAGCCCCTCGATGCACGGCGTGGTGCCGCGTCGCTGCCTGCCGATGCAGACCGCGCACCAGTCGCGGTCTGGATCATGAGCGATCAACGCCAACAGAGGAATCCACGATTCGAGCAGATGCCGGCCGTCGAGCTTTGAGTATGTCACCGACACGAGCCGCTCGCCGAATACCGGTGAGACGGTTCCCGTCAGCCGCCGTCCAGAGCCGAGGTCGATGTCGACGTCATAGGCCTGCCCACGCTGATCGCGGGACTGGCGGGCTGCGGCAGCAAGCAGCTCTGCCTGCTCGCGGATCTCAATTGCCTTGCGCCAGCCCAGCTGTCCCGGCGGGAGCGTCCCGCGGCGCCATTCTGCCTGCTGTGCCTGCATTGCCGTCAGGCCGCCCAGGATGTCGCCCAGCATCCGGTCACCGACCTGCCACTCTTCGAGCGCGTTGATGTCGACGGGGATCGCGTCCTCCACACCGTCGACCTCCCACGGCAGCGTGTAGTCGAGCGCGCGGAAGAAACCCTTCACCGGATCCTTGAAGAATGCGACGAGGTCGGCGAGCACGACGTCGTCGGGCGGTGGCGGAGGCAGCGGCCCGGCGATGAACTGGGGCTGCTCGATGCGCTGCCCCGCGGCGGTGCGAGCCGCCCGCAGCACCGTCGGGTCGAAGCTGAACGGCACACCGGGCACCAGCTTTCCCCGCTCGACGTTGCGAATGTCGAAGGGCTGCAAGGGATGTTCGACGCAAACCCGGTCGCGGACCTGCTGCGGCGTGGTGATGTCGAGGGTGTCGAGCAGCTCGGCGAGCGGCACCGCGGGCGGCTTGGGCTGACCCGAGTATTCGTTGGCGCCCGTGTAGGTGATCACCAGGTGCTCGGTGGCCGCATTGATCGCGTCGAGCAGCAATTGCCTGTCCTCGGAACGGATGTCGCGCTCGCCGGTCATCGGGTTACGGGCGAGCACGTCGTCGCCGTCGACCACGCCGAGCCGCGGGAACACACCGTCGTCCAGACCGACGAGGCACACCACCCGGTGCGGCACCGAGCGCATCGGCACCATCGTGCAGACCGTGAGTGTGCCGGTGCGGAAGTTGGCGCGGGTCGGCCGCCCGGCGAGGTGCCGCTTCAGCAGCGCGCGGATGTCCGGCAGCCGCATCAGCGTGTCGGCACGTGGTCCGGCTTGCGTGAGGACGTCGGCAAACTCGCGCTGCATCTGGCTGGTCTGCCAGGTGTCGTCATCGCCGATGCGGGTGAGCAGCGTGATGCCGTCGGTCAGCGCGGTCAACCACTGGTGCAGCGGGCGTGTGCCGGTGAGCTGGTCGACGGTCCGTTGTAGCCGGTCGACGTATTCGGCGAGCTTCCCGGCGAGCTCGACGCGGTTGCTGCCGACGTCGTCGAGGGGCAGTGTGGCGTCGATCCAGGCGTGCGAGTCGTCGGACATCGCGACGCCTGCCAGCACGCGGTCGATGCCGAATCGCCAAGTGTTGTGGACGAAGTCGACGCCGAAGGGTTTGCGGTGCTCCTGGTCGAAGCCCCAGCGGATGTTCGCCTGGCGGACCCATCGGGTGACGCCCTCGAGGTCGTCGTCGGTGAAGCCGAAGCGGGCGCGTACCGGAGCGGACTGGGCGAAGTTGAGCACCTCGCTCGCGGTGGTCCGGCTGCCGGCCAACTGCAGCAGTTGCGAGGCGACCCCGAGCAGCGGGTTGGTCTGGACGAGGGAGCGGTCGGCGAGCCGGACCCGTAAGCGGTGCGCCGGATGGACGCCCTTGATCACGTCGCCGAGGCCGAAATCCGCGACGATCAGCGGCGCGTACGTCTCGATGTCGGGGCACATGACGAGGATGTCGCGCGGTTCCAGCGTCGAGTCGTCGGCGAGCAGAGCGAGCAGGACTTCCCTGAGCACATCGATCTGCCGGGCCGGGCCGTGGCAGCTGTGTACTTGGACGGAGCGGTCTTCCTTGGTATGCACGCGGCCCTCTGGCCGGACGGCGTTGGCGGTGATGTCGGACTGCAGCCAGCCGAGCAGCGTGTCGGGTTTGATTGCGCCGCCGAGGTATTCGTCGGTTTTGGGGTGCGGGAGGTTGCGTTGCAGTTCGCGGAGGTCACGGCCGAGGGTGGCGAGCAGCGGATGGCCGACGTTGCGGTGGCTGGTGTCGTCGCGGCGGGGGAGCGGGCGGTGCTCGTCGGCGAGCTTTTCCCAGAGGTCGTCGCTGGGATGCGGCAGCCACAGGTGCAGATCGTGGTGGGTGGCCAGCGCGTCGAGCAGCTCGATATCGGTGACGGCCAGCCGGGTGTGGCCGAACAGCGACAGGCGGGTGGGCAGATCGGTCGGTGATTCCTGAAGCCGCACAACGGTTTTCTGATGTCGGATATGTGGCGGGTCGGCATCGATGCGGGCGACGAGCACGCGCCACAGTTCGGGCTGCCAAGCCAGGTCGGTGTCGAGGCCGTCGGTCTTGGCGTCGAGCCAGTCGACGAGCAGCTGCGGTCGCTGGCGGGCATACGAGGCGAACAGGCCGGCGAGCCGTCGCGCCACCGCGTAGCGGCGTCCCTGCCGCAACTCCTTCTCCTCGTCGTGCTCGAAGTGCCCGAGGTGGGTGGCGAGCGTGCGGCACCACGGTTCGTCGAGGCTGCAGTCGATGACGTCCAGCGCCGGCCACACCATGGCGTCGGGCGACCACGGATCGTCGTCGACGGTGCCGGTGATCTCGGCGATCAGCGAGTGTGGGCTGCGGAACGACACCCCCGCACAGACACCGTCGGCACCGTGGCCGCGCCCGAGGATGTGGGAGAGCCGCTGGCTCAGCCACCGCTCGACGCCCTTCGCCGGCACGATGACGAGCTCCTCCGCGAACGGGTCGGGCAGCGGGTCGGACAGCAGCGCGCCGAGGCCGTCAGCAAGGAGATCCGTGCGCTCGGCACGGTGGAGATGAAGCGGCATTTGTCGTCACGATAGGAGGTTGGTCCGACAAGGTCACCAGCCGCTCAGCGTTCACTCTGCGCTCAGGGCGCAAGAGTGCGAGTAGGCCACGCCCTCAGCGCAGAGTGAGGTTGGGCACACTCAACGACTTGACGGCGGACGATGACGAGTCAACCGGCGTTGCCCGCGAACCACGCGGTCGTCAGCGTGTGGCGTATCGGGGGCTGGAACGGGGTGTCGCGCGGACCCAGTTGGCCGACGAACACCGCCCACAGCGGCTGCGTCCGGTCGATCGCATCGACCGGATTCCAGTCGGGAGGAGCCAGGACGCCGAGCGACGGGGACGTCAGGCTGCATCCGTAGATCGGGACCGTGCCGTCGGCCCGGCCGCCCCAGTCGACGCCGTTGGGCAGCACGCAGCGGGTACCGTCGTCGAGAAGCAACGCGAACGGCATCGGCGTCGCGGGCGGATTGACCGCGGGAAGCGCGCCGGGGGAGGAGAACCGGCGAAGCGTCTTGCTCCACGGATCCACCGTGCACAACACCGAGGCGGGGGCCGGCCAGCACACCTCGGCGGCGGCTTGGCTTGGCTCGCAGGCGTAGACGTTAGGCGCGGTCGCCGCCGGGGACGGGCCAGGGCAGCCGGAAAGATTGGCCGACGTCTGCCGGTCGACCACGTGATAGCCGCCGAGCGGCTCGCCGTTCGTGCCGACCGCCGCGACCGTGATGACCTCCGTCGCTCCCGGGTCAGCACCGGCATGCGCGGCCGTCGGCGACGCGGCAACGAGCGCCACCGCAGCCGCTCGCCACCAGACGACTTTTCGCATTGACAGCCTCCTTCGAGATCAAGCCTGCCGCATGGTTGGCGATCGGCGAGGCGGTTTCCCGTTCACGCACGCCAGGCGGTGGCTAGGCTCTCCGGGGCCGCCTCTGCGCGACAACGCGTTGACTTGCGGTGCAAGGCCCGGTGTTGTCGCTGATCGATCTACTCTCGTTATGGCCGTGACGTGCGTAGACGCTCTTGTCGCGCAGAGGCGGGCAAGTCGAACTATCCGGCCGGCCTCGGCCATAAGCCGCCGTTCGGTAGATAATCTACCGTCGTGGGATACCCTTTCTACCATGGGTCTCAACATCAAGAACGAGCGCATCACGGCTTTGGTGCGCCAGCTTGCGCAGCGAACTGGCATGACCCAGACCGGTGCCATCGAGGATGCCGTCCGGTCGAGGTTGGCCGAACTGAACAAGGAACAGGCGGACGGCGACGGCTCGGGCGGCAGCGAGGTGAAGGAGGCGAATGCGCGGCAACTTCTCGACGAGCTGCGCCGCTCGCTCACCGCCACGGAACGGTCTGAACTGAAAGCGGCCGAGGGCAACCTCTATGACGACACCGGCCTGCCCGCGTGATCGTCGATACCTCAGCGATCGTCGCAGTCGTGCTCGATGAAACGCACGCCGACCCGATTGTCGAGATCCTCTCGTCGACAACCGATCTCAAGATGTCGGCGGCCACAGCGGTGGAACTCAATGCCGTTCTCACTCGTCGGCTCCGCCCCGAAGACCAGCGGCGCGTCGAGCGATTGCTCGACGTGTGGGAGATCGAGGTGGTGTCCTTCGACGCCGCTCAAGCCGGAATCGCCAGTCGGGCGTATCGCGACTTCGGGCGAGGCAGCGGTCACCCCGCGGCACTGAACCTCGGCGACTGCTACTCCTATGCCCTGGCTGTCGTGACGGGCGAACCGTTGCTCTTTGTGGGCGACGATTTCGTCCACACCGACGTCGCCGCCGCATATCGGCCCTAGGGCGAAAGGTGCCCGAACCACGAACAAAGCTCGCTGGGTAGGGTCGGCTCGTGAGGACGTCGATCAAGCGCATCGCGCTGAGCACCGGCGGCGGTGACGCGCCGGGCCTCAACGCCGTGATCCGCGCGGCCACTTTGGCCGCACGAAACCGCGACTGGGACGTCGTCGGGATTCGCGACGGGTTCAACGGGTTGCTGTCACCGGACGACTACCCCGACGGCGGGCTGATCGAGCTGACGCGTGACAGAGTTCGCGGCATCGTCTACCAGGGCGGCACAATCCTCGGCACCACCAACCGGGGTAACCCGATCGCCTATCCGGTGCAGCAGGACGACGGCAGCTGGGTCGAAGTGGATCGGACCGACGAGCTGCTCGGCCGCTTCGAAGAGCACCGAATCGACGCGTTGATCACGATCGGCGGCGACGGATCGCTGTCGATAGCCCGTCACCTGAACGAGGCTGGGCTGCATCTGGTCGGCGTACCCAAGACGATCGACAACGATCTGGAGAACACGACGTCGACGTTCGGCTTCGAGACTGCCGTCGAATTCGCCTCGCAGTGCATCGACCGGCTGTTCTCCACCGCGACGTCGCACGGGCGCATCATCGTGGTGGAGGTGATGGGCCGCTACGCCGGATGGATCGCCCTGCACGCCGGCGTGGCGTCGGGGGTGCACGCGATTCTCATCCCCGAGATCCCGTTCAGCGTCGAGCCGGTGGCAGCCCTGATCACTCACCGCGAGCGGCACGGAGCGAAGTTCTCCATCGTCTGTGTCGCCGAAGGCGCCCGGCCGGTCGGCGGAGAGCTGTCGATCGTGGGCAAGTCGGTGGGGCAGGCCGAACGCCTTGGTGGCATCGGCGCCAAGGTGGCCGCCGAGCTCGAGGAGCTGACCGGTCGAGAGACACGCACCGTCGTGCTCGGCCACCTGCTGCGCGGCGGATCGCCGACCTCGCAAGACCGGTTACTCGGCATGCGCTTCGGGGCCGCCGCGGTGCGGGCCCTCGACGAAGGGCACAACGGAGTGATGGTCGCTCTCAATCCGCCGACGGTTGACCTCGTGCCGCTCGCCGAGGCCACCCGCCGGCAGAGGAAGGTTCCGCTCGACTGCGACACGATACTGACGGCCCGCGATATGGGGATCAACTTCGGCGACGAGATGCCCACGCGCAGCGCGATCGGACGCTGACCGTGAAGGCCGTCACCTGCACCGACGCGAAGCTCGAGGTCGTCGACCAACCGACGCCGACGCCGGCCAAAGGCCAGTTGCTGATCGACGTCCTTCGCTGTGGCATCTGCGGCTCGGACCTGCACGCTCGCCGTCACTGCGACGAACTCGCCGAGGTGACGGCCGAATCCGGCTACGACGCCTTCATGCGGTCCGATCAGTCAGTCGTGTTCGGGCACGAATTCTGCGGCGAGGTCGTCGATTTCGGTCCCCGCACCCGCAAGACACCACGGGCCGGCACGCCTGTGGTCGCAATGCGCTGCTGCGGCGCGGCAGGGAGGTGCACCTGACCGGGTTGTCGACCGAGGCGCCGGGCGCATACGCCGAGCAGCTCTTGATCGAGCAGTCGCTGGCTTTCCCCGTCCCCAACGGGTTGGCGCCAGAGATGGCCGCACTGACCGAGCCGATGGCCGTCGGCTGGCACGCCGTCCGTCGCGGCGAGGTGGGCAAAAGCGACGTCGCGATCGTGATCGGCTGCGGCCCAATCGGTCTCGGCGTGATCTGCATGCTGAAGGTGCACGGGGTGCGCACCGTGATCGCCAGTGAGCTCTCGGCGGGCCGGCGCGCGCTGGCGACAGCATGCGGTGCCGACGTCGTCGTCGATCCCGCGCAGGACTCGCCTTACTCGGCGGCGGCCGGCCACGGCCACCTCTCCGGGGCGCCCGACGCGCTCGGCCTCGCGCTCAGCACCGTCGAAAAACTGCACAAGCTGCCGGTGCCCTGGTGGCATTTGTGGCGGGCCGCCGAGGCGGTCGGCGCGGCGACTCCCAAGCATCCAGTCATCTTCGAGTGCGTCGGCGTCCCCGGAGTGATCGACCAAATCATCAGTGGCGCACCGCTTTTCTCACGCGTCGTCGTGGTCGGCGTCTGCATGGGCGCAGATAACATCCGGCCGGCGATGGCGATCAACAAGCAGATCGACCTGCGGTTCGTGCTCGGCTACACGCCGCTGGAGTTCCGCGACACGCTGCATATGCTCGCCGACGGCAAGGTGGACGTCACCCCGCTGATCACCGGCACCGTCGGGCTGGCCGGGGTGGAGGCCGCGTTCGACGCGCTCGGCGATCCTGAGGCGCACGCGAAGATCTTGATCGACCCGAAGAGCGACGCCGCGAGTCCGTCGGCGTAGCGGCTGGGGAGCTCGCGGTCGCGGGATGCGACCATGGTCGCGTGAATGACATCCCATCGATGGGGTCGACCCCCGTGTACACCATCACCGGCGATCCGGTGGCACGCGTCGCCGCCGACGCCACCGTTGCCGACGTCGCCAAGGCCCTCGTCGCCGGCGAGGTCGGCGCCGTCGTCGTCGGCGACGACGAGCGGCCCGCCGCGCTGGCGAGTGAGCGTGACGTCGTCCGGGTGGTGGCTGCCGGCAAGGATCCGGCCTCGGTGCGGGCCCTCGAGGTGGCCAGCACGAAACTGGTGTGGTGTGAAGCCGACGCCACCATCGACGAGGTGGCGGTCCAGATGATGGACCACTACATCCGACACATCTTGGTGGACCGGGACGGCGCTCTGGTCGGCATCGTTTCGGCCCGCGACCTGCTGGGGGTCTACTGCGCCGAGGCTGACCTGGGTCGCGGTTCGGCGTGAAGCTGCGATCCGCGGCCGCCGCGATCGGCGGAGGTCTGGCCGGGCTCGCGGGCTGGGACCTGCTGCAGCGCCGGCATGCGATCCTGCGCAACTACCCGATCGTCGGCCACCTGCGGTTCATCCTCGAAGGCGTCGGCCCCGAGCTGCGCCAGTACATCGTCACCGACAACGACGCGGAGAAGCCGTTCAGTCGTGACCAGCGGCGCTGGGTGTACACGTCGTCGAAGTTGCGCAACCGCTACTTCGGGTTCGGCACCGACAACGACCTCGAACGGGTCCACAACTACCCGATCATCAAGCACGCGGCGTTTCCCCTGTCGACTCCGGACGGTGAACCTACCCATCCCGACCCGGTCGTGCCTCTGCCCGCGGCCAAGGTGCTCGGCGGAGCGTGCAAGCGCACCAAGGCATTTCGGCCGTCGTCGTTGGTCAACGTCTCGGCGATGAGCTTCGGATCGCTGAGTGGCGCGGCGATCACCGCCCTCAACAAGGGCGCGGCGATGGCCGGGGCGCTGCACACCACCGGCGAGGGCGGGGTCTCGCCTCACCACCTCAACGG
The DNA here is from genome assembly GCA_036390735.1 of Mycobacterium sp. Taxonomy (GTDB): domain Bacteria; phylum Actinomycetota; class Actinomycetes; order Mycobacteriales; family Mycobacteriaceae; genus Mycobacterium. The sequence continues at coordinate 9,689 of DASWBF010000514.1, forward strand.
CGGCGACCTCGTCTGGCAGATCGGCACCGGCTATTTCGGCTGCCGCAACGACGACGGCACTTTCAGCCTGTCCCGGCTGATCGACCAGGTCGCCGCCACCCCGTCCATCCGGGCCATCGAGTTCAAGCTCAGCCAGGGAGCCAAGCCGGGCCTGGGTGGCATGCTTCCGGGTGTCAAGGTCACTCCCGAGATCGCCGCCATGCGCGGCGTTCCGGTCGGAGTGGACTGCAGGAGCCCCGCCGGGCACTCGGCGTTCCGCGACGTCGACGGGCTGCTCGAGTTGGTGGAGACCGTGGCCGCCGCGACGGGCCTGCCTGTCGGCGTCAAGTCGGCGGTCGGGGAGGCGACGTTCTGGGTCGACCTGGCTTCGCGCATGGCCCGCACCGGTCGGGGTGTGGATTTCGTGACTGTCGACGGCGGCGAGGGCGGCACCGGCGCGGCGCCGCTGGTCTTCAGCGACCACGTCGCGCTGCCCTTCAAATGGGCGTTCCCGCGCGTCTACCGCGCCTTCGCCGAACAGGACCTGCACCACGAGGTGGTGTTCGTCGGATCGGGAAAGCTGGGCATCCCGGAGAACGCGCTGCTGGCGATTGCGATGGGCTGCGACATGGTCAACGTCGCCCGCACCGCCATGTTCTCGATCGGCTGCATCCAGGCGCAGCGCTGCCACACCGGCCGCTGCCCGACGGGCGTCGCCACCCAGTCGCCGTGGTTGGAGCGTGGCCTCGACCCGGCCCTGAAGTCGGTGCGCTGCGCCAACTACCTGGCGACCGTGCGCTTCGAACTGCTGTCGCTGGCGCGCGCGTGCGGTCAGGTCCACCCGGCGCTGGTGCCCCTCGACGCGATCGAGCTACTTGACGTCGACCTGAGGACGGTGCGGGTCGACGAGTTGTTCGACTACGAGCCCGGCTGGGGCATGCCCGGCCCGGCGGATGTCTCGGCGATCACGGGGCTGATGGGCGGCTGAATTCGCAGCTTCCTGTTCGCGACTGTGCGGTTTCGTACACGACACGCCGCGCGGCGCGCCCAAAACCGCACACTCGGGGTGGCTGCACGGCGAGCGACGATCACGCCGAAGGATGCTGAGCGACAACGTCTTCCGTGCGCGGAACATAGTGGTCCAGTCGAATGCGACTTTCGCCCGACCAGCGGTAGGCCACCAGCGTTCCGCCCTTCACTGCGCTGAAGTCGACGCACGCGCTGTGCGCAGTCCAGTCCAGCAGATGCTCGGGCGTTCCCTCGCGCCAGTAGTGTCCGTAGAACACCGGCACGTCGTCTGTGTACACGTACGACCGCTCGTCGGCCGGCACCTCGATGCCGGGGAGTTCCGGATACGGCGCACCGTCCTCCGTCCTCAGCTTGCCGCCCATCTCGGCGAGCGCGTGCAGCGTCGTCGCGCCTTCTTTCCACCACCGCACCCTCGCCTCTGTACGCCGGTGCCCGTCCTTGTCGAGGTACGGCGGCTGACCGCGGTCGACGAGGCTGATCTCGGGTCCCTTCAGCAGGATTTCGACGGCGTCGTAGAGTCGCTCCCCCTTGGTGGACGCTCGGACGAGCTGGTCGAGCGTGTTGAGCCGGTTCGAACCTAGTTCTTGCTCAACAACTTTCATCGATTTCTCGTGCCAGCAGGCGTGCACGATCCGCAGGTCGCCCAGATCCAGCCAGAGCGGCAGGGTCTTGAACCACTCCAGGTAGTACGCGCGCTGCTCACCGGTGACCTGGTCGAGGAACTTCTGGTGCTGGGCCTGGTTCTTCTCGTTGTGGGGTCGCAAGTATTCACCGCTACGCTCAGGGTGCTCGGTGTGATAGGCGATCGCGTTGAATTCGTGGTTGCCCATGACGATCTGGGCGCTGCCGCTGTCGACCATGGGCTTGACGATCTCGAGCACTCGCAGCTGTTCCGGTCCGCGGTCGATCAGATCGCCGACGAAAACCGCGCGTCGCTCCGGGTGCCGGTACGCGCCGGTCTCATCAGGCGCATAGCCGAGGTCGTCGAGGAGCTGCTCCAGTTTCGTGGCGCAGCCGTGGACGTCGCCGATGATGTCGTATCCCTTCACGCCTTCATCTTCGCACCGGGGTACGACAGCGGTTACCGACCTGCCTCGCCTTCGCAACGGTTCCATAACCGCTCTGATTGTTTGAAGCGGCAACACGTTAGTTTGAGTTGAGACATCGACAGAGAAACGTGGAAGGCCTTGTCGCGGAACGTAAATCGCATTTGTATCGTCACCTTTGCGACGGCAGGCCTGTTTTGTGCCGCGCCCATCGCGGCCGCTGACCCGGCAGGGTCGACAAGCCCGGGGGTACCGTGCCTGGAGATAGCGCAGGAGTTTGCCGCCTCGCCGCCCGACATCCAACAACCGCTGCAGGATGCCGCCGCGGCACTGGTCGAGAACGCGCTGCCGCCGTCCCTGCCGTCCCGGACGTCGCCAGCCTGGGAAGCCTGGCGCCGTCACAAGTGAGCCTGCCGACCGTTCCGGGTCTCCCGTTGCAGCTGCCCAGCGAGCTCTCGATGCCTCACGACCTCATCTGCGAGGGAACCGCATGGTCGGCGTCGAAACCAGGCGCCAAGACGCGCCCTCTCGGCTCCACGCCTGCGAATCGTCGGTGGTGACCGGCAAGCCGACGGATCAATCGACCCAAACCGCCCTCGGTCAACACGCCACGGCACGATACTTTCGCAAGGGCATGCGTAAAGCGACGCGAAGGGAAGTGTGGCGGTGAGCCGAGTACTGGTGGGTTCAGCAGCGGTCTGCGCGTTCGCGGGCCTGATCGGCGGCATCCCGGCCGCAAGCGCAGATCCGTTTCCGTCGTGCGGCCCCGACCAAGCCACCGCCATCGGATCGGCAACCGCCCGCGACCGACATGACACGATCACCCAAGCGCCCTGGAACCCTGTCCCGGTCCAGAGCAATTACGACGCCTGCGCGGACCTGTCGGCGGCCGTCATCACGATCGACATGGCCAGGCCGACTTCGCCCCGCCAGGTTTTCCTGTTCCACCGCGGCACCTACATCGGCAACGCGACCAACAATTCGCGGCCGTTTACCACGCTGGACGCGGCGGCGTCCACACCGAACACGGTGGTGCTTGATTTCGTTTCCGGCCGCACGTGCGGCACCTGCGACGACGGCCAGACATATCCCGTCCGGTATTACTGGAACGGCGTCACGGCCGTGATGCCCGATCCGATTCCGCCACGCCAGGATTGGCCAATCCCGTAGATACGTGCGGATGACCGCGCCGACGACGTGGCGCCTGGCCGACGGCCGCGACCTTCTGTTCTTCTCACTGCCCGGTCACACTCCGGCTCCGGTCACCGACCGGCGGCCGCTGCCCGAACGCGACCGCCATCAGTCCCAGTTACGCCTCGACCGGCAGACCGGCCAGTGGGTCACGGTCGCGCCGCGCCGTCAGAACCGCACCTACAAGCCGGGCGCCGACAGTTGCCCGCTGTGTCCGGATCCGTCCGGCCTGACGACCGAAGTGCCGGCCGCCGACTATGACGTCGTCGTGTTCGAGAACCGCTTTCCCGGTTTCGCCGGAGCTGCGGACGGGACGCCGGTAATGACCGACGACCTCTTCGCTTCCGTGCCCGGCCACGGCCACTGCGAGATGATCTGCTTCTGCAGCAACCACCTCGGCTCGTTCGCCGATCTCGATCATTCCCACGCGCGACTCGTCGTGGACGCATGGCGTCACCGCACCGCGGACCTGATGACGCGACCCGGGATCGAGCAAGTGTTCTGCTTCGAGAACCGCGGCGAGGAGATCGGCGTGACGCTCACCCATCCGCACGGTCAGATCTACGGCTACCCGTTCCTCACCCCGCGCACCGCGGAAATGCTTCGGCAAGCCCAGGCGTACCGATCGGCGAGTGGCCGCAACCTGTTTGGCGACCTCCTCGCGCAGGAGCTCTCCGACGGCAGCCGCGTCGTCACGCACACCGAACTCTTCACCGCCTTCGTGCCGTTCGCCGCCCGCTGGCCAGTGGAAGTGCACATCTACCCGAACCGGTTCGTGCACAATCTTGTTGACCTCGATGACGCCGAGCTCGACGAGTTCGCGCAGGTCTACCTCGACATCCTCAACCGCTTCGACCGGTTGTATTCGATTCCGCTGCCGTACATCTCGGCGCTGCATCAGTACGCCGACGACGACGTGCAGCGCGACGGCTACTTCCACGTCGAACTGATGTCTATACGACGCACGGCCACCAAGCTGAAGTACCTGGCCGCCTCTGAATCGGCGATGGGCGCGTTCATCAGCGACGTGACACCTGAAAGCATCGCAGCACGCCTACGCGAGGTCTGACGTGATCACGTACGGTGCGCCCGGCCGGATCAACCTGATCGGCGAACACACCGACTACAACCTGGGCTTCGCTCTGCCCATCGCGCTCCCCGAACGGGCCGTAGTAACTTATTCGCCAAGTGATTCCGACGCTCTCAACGTGCGCAGCGACGCCGAACCCGGCGAGGTTCGCATCCCGCTCGACACCGCACCCGGTGACGTGACGGGTTGGGCCGCCTACGTCGCGGGGGTGGTCTGGTCGCTGCGCCGCGCAGGGCACCGCGCCGTCGGCGGCGACATGTCGATCGAGAGCGGCGTCCCGATAGGCGCGGGTTTGGCGTCGTCGGCAGCCCTGGAATGCGCGGTTTTGGGCGCGATACTCGAAGCCACCGGCGCGCGCGTCGACCGTCTCGAGCAAGCGCGCATCGCGCAGGCCGCCGAGAACGACTACGTCGGCGCCCCAACGGGATTGCTGGACCAACTCGCCTGCCTTTTCGCCGAACCGGGCGCGGCAGTGCTGATCGACTTCCGGGCAGTCGCCGTGCAACTGGTGCCCTTCGACCCCGACGCGTCCGATGTCGCACTGCTGCTGGTCGACTCGCATGCCCGGCACCGCCACGCCGGCGGCGAGTACGCCGCGCGCCGCGCGTCGTGCGAGAGCGAGGCCGCCGATCTGGGCGTGGCGTCACTGCGCGACGTGCAGGTACCGCCTCGCAACCGATACGCGCGTCACGTCGTGACCGAGAACCAGCGCGTGCTGGATTTCGTTGCGGCACTGTCTGATTGCAACTTTGGGCGGGCGGGTCACCTTCTGACGGCCTCGCATGCGTCGATGCGCGACGACTTCGACATCACCACCGACCACATCGACCTGATCGCGGCGACCGCACTGCAGGCCGGCGCGCTGGGCACACGGATGACCGGCGGCGGGTTCGGCGGCTGCGTGATCGCGTTGGTCCCGACCGACGAGATCGACCGCGTGGGTGATGCGGTGCGACGCGCGATCCGCGATGCCGGCTACCCAGAGCCGACGGTCCGACACGTTCGCGCCGGGCGCGGTGCATCGGCCGAGGCATGACGGCCGCTACGCTCGTGCGGCATGGCGACCTCAAACCTCAGCCGCTCCGTCGCGGACAGAACGGCTTTCATCACCGGCGCGGCCAGCGGCATCGGCCGGGCGGCGGCACACGTCTTCGCCGCCGAAGGAGTGCGACTGGCGCTGGCCGACATTCAGTCGCAGGCAGTGGAACAAGTCGCTGCGGCAGTGGGTGCTTCCGGCGGGCAGGCTCAGGCCTGGACCCTCGACGTGGCCGATGCCGCCGCCGTCGCCTCTACCGTGCCGCGGGCCGCGGACGCGCTCGGCGGCTTGGACTTCGTCATCAACAACGCGGGCGTCGTGCGGCCCACGAACCTGGACGACGAAGGCTATGACGAACTGTGGCATCAGCAGCTCGACATCATGTTGACCGCGCACCAACGGATCGTTCGTGCCGCGCTGCCGTATCTGCGTCGATCGTCGTGCCCGCGCATCGTCAACGTCGCGTCGACCGAGGCGATGGGAGCGACCCGCGGCAACGGCATCTACGCCGTCGCAAAGCACGGGGTGGTGGGCTTGACGCGTGCGCTCGCGGTTGACCTTGGCCGCGAAGGCATTACCGTCAACTGCGTCTGCCCGGGTCCGATCAACACCGCGCTCACCGAACCGATCCCCGACGAGCACAAGATCATCTTCGCGAAACGCCGCACGGCGCTTGGTCGCTACGGCGAGCCCGCCGAAGTCGCTCACCTGATCCTGAGCATGTGCCTGCCGGCGGCCTCCTACGTCACCGGCGCCGTGATTCCGGTCGACGGCGGTCTGATGGCGCGCAACGCCTGATCGCGTTGGAGAACTGCAAGATCTGACGGTCGCGCTACCGCGGCGGGCGGAACTCCGCAGCGATCGTCGTGCGGATCTCGTCGAGCACCCTGGCGCGCGCCCTCAACTTGCTTTCCTTGTGAGCGCGCGCGTCGAGGCTCGTAAATCCTTTGGCGACTTCATGAGCGCGGGGCCGCACCATGTCAGCCTCGACCAGTTCGTCGAGATAGCCTGCCGCGACAGCACTTTCACCCTTGAACTCCGCCGACAGTCCAACCGCGCGCTGAAATGCCGCCGGGGTCAACCGATGCCGCAGGATCGCCAGCGCGGGACCCGGCATCGTCAGCCCGATCGACACCTCGTTGGCCTGCACCCGATGCGAGGGGGCACCGATCAGGTGGTCGCCGCAGAGCATGAGGAACGACCCCATCGCGATCGAGTGTCCGGTGCACGCCATCACCACCGGCTTGGGATAGGCGAGAATCCGCGCGGCCAGCTCGAACCCGCCCGCGAGCATCTCGATCGCCGCGTCGCCGCCGCCGGTCAACACCTTGAGGTCGAAGCCGCCGCTGAACACCCGGTTGTTGCCGGATATGACGACCGCGCCGACACCTTCGAGCTCGGCGTGGTCGAGCGCCTCGTTGATCTCGAGCTGCATGTCCGGCGACAGTGCGTTGACCTTGCCGTCGTCCATCGCGATCGTCGCGACCGACTCGTCGACGCTGAAGTGAACCCGTTCTCCCATGCGGACTGACGTTACTCAGGCGCCCATGAGCATCCGCCACTGCTCCAAGCTGGTCGGGCGGAAGACGTAGTTGGTGCGACGGACCTCCGACAACGACGCGCTGGGTTCTTCGGAATACCAGTGGCCGGGGAAGATGGTCGGATCGCCGGGCAACTGCGCGAGCTGGTGCAGGCTGCGGTACATCTCGTCGACGTCACCGCCCGGAAAGTCGGTGCGGCCGCAGCCTTCCAGGAACAGGGTGTCGCCGGCGACCAGGCGTCCGTCGAGCAGGAAGCACTGGCTGCCCGGGGTGTGGCCGGGGGTGTGCAGCAGTTCGATCTCGATGTCGCCGATGCTGACCTTGTCGCCGTGCTCGTGCTTGGTCAGGTCGTTGAGCGGGATGCCGGTCACCCGCGACACCCACAGCGCTTCGTGGGTGTTGACGTGGACGGGGACTTCGGTCCGGTCCAGCAGCTCGGCGAGGCCTTTGAGCTGAAAGCCCATCATCGTGCCGCCGACGTGGTCGGGGTGGTGATGGGTGACGAGCACGCCGGACAGGTGCATGCCGTCTTGTTCCAGCGCGTCGACGAGGTTTGTTGCGGCGTATGCCGGGTCGACCACCACGCAGTCTTTCGTCTCGCGGTCGCCGATGAGGTAGGCGAAGTTGCGCATCTGCCGTGCAATCATGTCGCTCTGCGCGAAGTCGCGGCCGGAGAGCAGCTGGCGGAAGTACAGGCGATCGTCGGTGGCCATGGCTTCAGCGTATGAGGTGCCAGTCGTCGAGGCTTCAGGAGGACAGTACTCTTTGCCCGCCTCGTAGCGACAACAGCGTTTCCCCAGTTCAGGGGCGTAACGAGGAGAGAGCGGTCAGCGACAAGACCGCCCTTCCGCCGCAGGTCCACGAGCTGTCGCTCACGAGGCGGGCAAAGAGATATATCCCTTGGATTCCGCCAGAAGCGGAGACGACTCCGCGACCGGACGCCGGGCGTCACGTCTCGCTGTGCAGCTTCACCATCCGCGTCGTGGTGCTCTCGTCGAGGTCGACGATCTCGCTGCGAGACCTCAGGAAGTCACTGAAAGAGCGGAAACCCAAAGATTTTTCGCTGAACGACGGGTCCATGCGCTTCATCTGGGCCTTGACCGCTGAGTTGTGCAGCCATTCGGTGTCGTCCTTCTGCAGCCCCATCCGTAGCGCCCGCTCCAAGAGGTTGGTGGCGGCCAGTTGCACGTCCTGCGACGGAGTTTCGTCGTCGGGCTCTTGCGTTGCCGCGCGACGCGACCGCTTCTTCGGTGCGTCCTTCGGCAGACTCGGCACACCGGGAAGCGCGTCGTAGGTGACGAACTCGTCGCAGGCGGCGGCCAGCGAACCGCTGCTCGCCCCGGCGACCCCGATGCCGACGACGTACCGGCCGAGGCGCTTGCAGCGCTGAGCGAGCGCAATGTAGTCGGAGTCGCCGCCGACGATCACGACGTGCGTCAGATCGGGCAGCCGGAACATGTCTTCGACTGCGTCGACCGCCAGCCGGATGTCGGCGCCGTTCTTGCCGTAGGCCGCGGCCGGGAACAACTGCACAAGGTCGACCGCACGCGCGACCAGCTGGCCGCTGTAACCGGCGTTGAGGTCAGCGGACCAGTCCGCGTACGCGCGCGTGAGCACCAGCGTGCCGAACGACGAAGCGAAGTCGATGATCGCGCCGACGTCGACGGTCGCCCGCGTGAGGCTTTCCGCGTCCAGCCCCTTGCTCTTGTCTTTCTGGAACGAATTGCGACCGTGCACCTGGTCGTACCGCGAGATCACGATGTTGTCGAAGTCCATGTACACCGCGACCCGAGTCGCGCCTTCAGTCATGGCACTCAATCTAAGTAGCGACAATGGGCCCGTTGCGAAATGGCGGAAATTGTCGCTGGAAGGCGGGCAATTCCACTACGGCCCTTCTCGGAGGCATGTGGGGCTGAAGTGACACTTGTTGTCACGCTGGTCGCATATGTCACAGTTTTCCCTGCGGCGGGAGGTTATGTGTTTGCCCGGCTCTCAGCTCTCAGCGACAACTTCTCCGCCTCGGCCCGCGGCGCGCGCGTTCTGTCGGCCAGGCATGTCACTGTCTTGCCATGACGACTCGTCGATGCCTGCGGGGAACCGAACTGCGCTACGTCCTCACTCACCATCTGTTCCTTCACGGGTCTGCGACCGTCGTGGAATTGATCGACATGCTCGACTGGCACGGCTTCGAGACCCGCGGGCGGCCGTCGAAGGCGATATCCGATGCGCTGCGTTGGGAGATGGGACGAGGCCGAGTGTGCAGACGAGGCCGCGGCCTATACGTCCCGGTTTGGATGCCGCGGGGGACCGAGCATCGCATCCACGCGCGCGGGCTGGCGCTGCGGGCCGAAGCGGAGCGCTGGCGCCGCGACAGCGCCTAGACGGGCCCAACCTCGTGTTTGGCGGGCCAGCCAGCCACGCTGTACCCTCTAACGGGCCCTTCGCGCGGGTCAGGCCCCCTTAGCTCAGTCGGCAGAGCGTTTCCATGGTAAGGAAAAGGTCAACGGTTCGATTCCGTTAGGGGGCTCGGTGGACGCCCAGGCGATGTAGCTCAGTCGGTTAGAGCGAACGACTCATAATCGTTAGGTCGCCGGTTCGAGTCCGGCCATCGCTACAACACAACAAGCAACAAGAAGGGCAACTGACGTGGCCTCCAGTACGGACGTACGGCCAAAAATCACCTTGGCGTGCGAGGTGTGCAAACACCGCAACTACATCACCAAGAAGAATCGCCGCAATGATCCCGACCGGCTCGAACTGAAGAAGTTCTGCCCCAACTGCGGCAAGCACCAGGCGCACAAAGAAACCCGCTGACCGCGCGCCGATTAGCGATTATTCAGCTTGACTAGGTAGGTTCACCACCCGTGTCTTTGTCCGAAAAGATCGTCGGGATGCATTACCGGTATCCCGACTACTACGTGGTTGGCCGGGAGAAGGTCCGCGAGTACGCCACCGCCGTGAAGAACGACGATCCCGCATTCTTCGAGGAGAAGGCCGCCGCCGAGCTCGGCTACGACGGGTTGCTGGCGCCGCTGACGTTCATCTCGGTGTTCGGTTACCAGGCCCAGTCTGCGTTCTTCGCCAGCGCAAACGTCACGGTCAAGGACGCGAAGATCGTCCAAGTCGACCAGGTACTGAAGTTCATGAGGCCGATCACGGTGGGTGACCGCCTCTACTGCGACGTCTACGTGGACTCGGTCCGGCAGTCCTTCGGCACTGACACGATCGTGACGAAGAACATCGTGACGAACGAGGACGGCGACATAGTTCAGGAGACCTACACGACCCTTGTGGGTCGCAGCGAGGGAGAGGGAGAAGAGGGCTTCAGCGATGCCATTGCGTGAGTTCGATTCGGTGAAGGTCGGCGACCAGCTTCCGGAGAAGGTGATCACGCTGACCCGCCAGGACCTGGTCAACTACGCCGGCGTCTCCGGCGACCTGAACCCGATCCACTGGGACGACGACATCGCCCAGCAGGTCGGTCTCGACACGGCGATCGCCCACGGCATGCTGACCATGGGCCTCGGCGGGGGCTACGTGACGTCGTGGATCGGCGACCCCGGCGCCGTCACGGAGTACAACGTCCGGTTCACGGCCGTGGTGCCGGTGCCCAATGACGGCAGGGGCGCCGACATTGTGTTCAGCGGACGCGTGAAGTCCGCGGATCCGGAAACCAAGTTGGTGACGATTGCAGTGGCGGCCACCTCCGGTGGGAAGAAGATCTTCGGCCGCGCCGTCGCGACCGCGAAGCTGGCGTAACCCCATGGCTCTCAAGACCGACATCCGCGGGAAGATTTTCAAGTACCCCGACTTCTTCGAGGTGAGCCGTGAACAGATCCGCCAGTATGCGAGGGCCGTCAAGGCGGAGGATCCCGCCACCTTCGACGAGGACGAGGCACACGCCCTCGGCTACGACACGATCGTTGCGCCGCTGACGTTTTCGGCGATCTTCGCGCTGCTGATCCAGCAGCACTTATTCCGGCAGGTCGACATTGGCATGGAGACCATGCAGATCGTCCAAGTCGACCAAAAGTTCCTGTATCACAAACCCATCCAAGCCGGCGACAGGCTGTTCGGGACCGTGTACGTCCACTCGGTAGACGAGCGGTTCGGTGCCGACATCGTCGTGACGAGAAACGTCTGCGAGAACGAAAACGGCGAAGTGGTGATGGAGGCGTTCACCACGTTGATGGGTCAGCAGGGCGACAACTCGACCCAGATTAAGTGGGACGCTGAGTCCGGCCAGGTGATGCGGAAGGCCGTCGGCGAGTAATCCTCGTTGGGATTAGTAACTCCGATGTGCGCCGATGTACACTCGGACCTCGGGGTTTCCCCACTTCAGCGCGCTGTCCGTCGGTGAGAAATCGACCGCACGGGGAGCGCGCGAATTGTGTGGGCCCCGGCGCGAGCAGGTTGGCCTGCCAACCTCAAGGGGCGTAGCTCAATTGGCAGAGCAGCGGTCTCCAAAACCGCAGGTTGCAGGTTCAAGTCCTGTCGCCCCTGCTGAACTGAATACGGATCGATCGTGGACACTGGATGGTGGACACACACAACACACGAGCGGAAGGGCATGCGGTGAGCGACGAGCGCGAGGCTGCCGGCGCCGCAGGCGACGGCGAGGACACCACGACCAGCGGTGGTCGGACCGCGGTCGCCACCCGGCCGCTGCGTCCCACCGGCAAGCGGTCGCGGCAGGTGACCGAGCCCGTCGAGGCCGAGCCGATCGAGAAGGCCGAGAAGACCAAAGACCGCGGCAAGAAGAAGGCCAAGACGGCCAAGAAGACCGGCCCAGACAAGGGTCGACCCAACCCGATCGCGTTCGTCGTGAACTACCTCAAGCAGGTTGTCGCCGAGCTGCGCAAGGTCATTTGGCCGAACCGCAAGCAGATGGTCAACTACACCGCTGTGGTGCTGGTTTTCCTGGTCTTCATGGTCGCGCTGATCTTTGTGGTCGATGTCGGGCTCGCGGCGCTCGTGCGTGGTGTGTTCGCCGGCGAATGGGCATTGAGGTTTAGGTAGGGAAGGACAAAGACCGTGACAACCCCAGACGGCGACCAGGGCTTCTCTGACGAGCAGCCAGCCGCCGAATTGCCTGCGGCGCAGGCCGTCGATGTGATTGATGACGAGGCGGCCGATGTGGCCGGCGAGGCGACCCCGGAAGAAGAGCTAGACCCAGCCGAAGCGCTGAAGGCGGACCTGCGCACCAGGCCCGGCGAGTGGTACGTCGTGCACAGCTACGCCGGCTACGAGAACAAGGTGAAGGCCAACCTCGAAACCCGGGTGCAGAACCTCGACGTCGGCGACTACATCTTCCAGGTGGAGGTGCCCACCGAAGAGGTCACCGAGATCAAGAACGGCCAGCGCAAGCAGGTCAACCGGAAAGTGTTGCCCGGCTACATCCTGGTCCGCATGGACCTCACCGACGACTCGTGGTCGGCGGTGCGCAACACGCCCGGCGTCACCGGGTTCGTCGGCGCGACTTCGCGCCCGTCGCCGCTGTCGCTCGACGACGTGGTGAAGTTCCTGCTGCCGCAGGGTGCCGCGAAGAAGACGACGAAGGCCGCGGCCGCCGGTGCCGCCGCCGAGACCGGCGGAATTGAACGTGCCCCGATCGAGGTTGACTTCGAGGTCGGCGAATCCGTCACCGTCATGGACGGCCCGTTCGCAACGTTGCCCGCCTCGATCAGCGAGGTCAACGCCGAACAACAGAAGCTCAAGGTGCTGGTGTCCATCTTCGGCCGCGAAACACCTGTCGAGTTGACCTTCACCCAGGTCGCCAAGATTTAATGCTCTTCGCGCAAGCGGCTCATCGTTCTAGAAAGGAACACCAACACCTCATGGCACCGAGAAAAAAGGTCTCTGGGCTGATCAAGCTGCAGATCCAGGCGGGCCAGGCCAACCCTGCGCCGCCGGTCGGTCCGGCGCTCGGCCAGCACGGCGTCAACATCATGGAGTTCTGCAAGGCCTACAACGCCGCGACCGAGAACCAGCGCGGCAACGTCGTGCCGGTGGAAATCACGGTCTACGAGGACCGCAGCTTCACGTTCAACCTGAAGACGCCGCCTGCGGCCAGGCTGCTGCTGAAGGCCGCCCGCGTCGACAAGGGTTCCGCTGAGCCGCACCGAGTCAAGGTCGCGAAGGTGTCGTGGGACCAGGTCCGCGAGATCGCCGAGACCAAGAAGGACGACCTCAACGCCAACGACATCGACGCCGCTGCCAAGATCATCGCCGGCACCGCCCGGTCGATGGGCATCACGGTCGAATAGATCACATCTGTGGGAGGGCCCGCTTCGGCCCGGCGATGAGCGCTCGCGCGAAGAGCAATCATCACAGCACCACAACTCCAACAACACGATTGGAAGACCAATGAGCAAGAAGAGCAAGGCATATCAGGCGGCCGCTGAAAAGGTGGACCGCAGCCAGCTGTACGCGCCGATGGCCGCAGTGAAGCTGGCCAAGGAAACGTCGTCGAAGAATCAGGACTCGACCGTGGAGGTCGCGATCCGGCTCGGCGTCGACCCGCGCAAGGCCGACCAGATGGTGCGCGGCACCGTCAACCTGCCCAACGGAACCGGCAAGACCGCGCGCGTCGCGGTGTTCGCGGTCGGCGACAAGGCTTCTGAGGCCGAGGCCGCCGGTGCCGACATCGTCGGTAGTGACGACCTGCTCGAGCGGATCCAGGGCGGCTTCTTGGACTTCGACGCCGCGATCGCCACACCGGACCAGATGGCCAAGGTCGGTCGCGTCGCCCGCATCCTGGGCCCGCGCGGCTTGATGCCGAACCCCAAGACGGGCACCGTCACGCCGGACATCGCCAAGGCCGTCGCCGACATCAAGGGCGGCAAGATCAACTTCCGCGTCGACAAGCAGGCCAACCTGCACCTGGTGATCGGCAAGGCGTCGTTCGACGAGAACAAGCTCGTCGAGAACTACGGCGCCGCGATCGACGAGGTGCTGCGCGCCAAGCCGACCGCGTCGAAGGGCCGCTACCTGAAGAAGATCACCGTGTCGACGACCACGGGCCCGGGCATCCCGGTCGACCCGTCGGTGACGCGGAACTTCGCGGAGGCGTAAGTGAAACCGGAGCCGACCATCCGCACCGAGGCATAGCCCTTCTCAATGGGCCAGCTCGGAGTACTCGGTCATGTGTTGACGCTCGGCTTGGTCTTCCTGGTGGGGATCGGGGTCGCGCTCAGCGCGGTGTTGGTAGCGGATCGCGCGCTCGGTAAATCGGTTGGTCCACAGCATAATTCGACGCTGTCACCGTTCATGACGGTTGTCGGACTTGTCTTCGGGGCTCTCCTCGGCTTCACCGTTGTCGTTTCCTGGGAGCAGTTTTCCTCCGCCGAGGCGAACGTCGCTCACGAGGCGTCCACCCTAACGACGATGTACCGACAGACCGTCGGCATGCCCGACCCAGAGCAGACGAAGCTGCGAGAGCAGCTGCGGAAGTATGCCGAAGCTGCTAAGGGCCCGGATTGGGAGGCCCTCGACAGCAGCGGCAAGGGCGACGGCGCACGAAGCGCGATCACGCAGATGTACCGCCTCCTCGGTAATCAGCCCGACGCCTCGTCGAATCCGGTCAACGGGGAATTCCTCAGCCAGCTCACCGTCTTGGCGAACGACCGAAATCAGCGCGTGTTGGACGCCCAACCGCGAATACCGGGACTGTTGTGGGCCGGCCTGCTGTTCGGCGGCATAGTGCTGGTCGCGCTGACGGGCTTCATGCGCCTGGACAACAGGCTCGGTCACGCGATCCTGTCGAGCGCGATCGCGGTTCTACTCGGCTTGCTGCTGTACATCATCTATTGGCTGGACCATCCGTTGGGGACGGACATCGGTGTCACGCCAGTACCGTTCCGGCACTCGCTGGAAGTGTTCGACATCATCGACCGTGGGACGTAGCTAGGCCAGCGACTTGGCGAACCCGCTGATGTCGCGGACGGTCGCGCCGTACACGTCGGGCAGCGCGCCGGCGCAGAGCATATCGCCGGCATGGCACGTGCCGGCGATGATCCGGCCGAGCGTGGGAACACCCGCGCGCAGCAGCGCGCGGTAGTACGCCAGGCCCTCGTCGCGCATCGGATCGAGTTCGTTGACGGAGATCACGTGCGGCGGCATGCCCGCAAGGTCGGCCTCGGTCGCATTTCCGGGCCAACATGTGGGGTCGCCGCTGTGTTCGCCGTCAGGGTCGTAGACCGAACCGATGACGGCCATCTCCATGGAGTTGAAGATGTAGCCGTCGTTCTCCTTCAGGGACGGCAGGTCGTCGGGCTGTTCGAGGTAGCGGTTCGAAATGTACGGGCATTGCGCGTAGACCCCGGCGATTTCATGCAGCCAGGCTTCGCGCTTGGCCTTGTGAGCAACGGCCAGGGTGAGATTTCCGCCACCCGATTCGCCCGACACGACGATATGCGAAGCGCCGAGATCGCCCAGATGAGCAGCCGTCCAGCGAAGGCCGGCCGCACAGTCGTTCAGACCCGCTGGATAGGGATGTGGGCCCAATTCGCCTGCGCTGTTACGGAATTCGACGCCGACGACCACCAGGCCGGTGGCGGCGAGATTGTCACGCCAGCGGACGTAACCGATGTCGGTGGCGCTGCCGAACGCCATGCCGCCGCCGTGGATGTGGAATATGCACGGGGCTACCGCGGTCGTGCCGCTCGGTCGGCTGATGTACAGCGTGATGTCGTTTCCGTCGTCGCCGCGGATCGTCGTGGTCTCGTTCGTCACGGCTTCGGCGACCGGCGCGATCCGGGCCAACGCGTCGAGGACATCGACGAGAACTTCTTCTGCCTCTGTGACATATGCGACCCGGTCCGGCAGTGGTGAGTCCGGCGTCACCGGAGGGAGCGGCAGAAGGCCGTCAAGACCGAACGGTGCCAGCGCTGCGATCATGCGCGGGTCGGACCGCGGATCGGTGCCGAGTGTGCAATCGGGATTGGCGAGGCGGCCTTCAGGCATAGGCCCATGCTAGGCGTCGCCTCGGCCGCCGCATTCGGCGATTCGCCGCCGCAGGAACGCCTTCGCCGGCTCGGAACCCGTCACCGCCAGGGCCTCCTGATACCACGGCAGCGCCTCGTCGGCGCGCCCGTCGCGGCGCAGCAGGTCCGCCCTGACTGACCGGACCAGGCTGGACCGCACCAACCGGGGATCGCCGGCGACCTCGTCAAGCGCCTTGAGGCCCACGGCGAACCCGTCGCGAAACCCAAGCGCCACAGCGCGATTCGCCCGCACGACCGGGGAATCGTTGACCGCCAGCAGTCGGTCGTATGCCGCGCAGACACCTCCCCAGTCTGTTTGCTCGAACGTCGGCGCCGTGGCGTGCAGCGCGGCGATCACCGCCTGCGGCAGGTACGGGCCCGTCGAGCCGGCCGCCCGCCGCACCCGCCGCAGCCCCCGCGCGATCGCCATCGCGTCCCAGCGGGTGCGGTCCTGCTCGTCGAGCGGCACCAGCGCGCCGTCGCCGTCGACGCGGGTCAGCCGCCGCGCGTCGTGCAGCGTCACCAGCGCGGACAGAGCCTGGGTCTCGGGTTCGTCGGGCATCAGCCCGGCGAGTTCGCCGGCCAGCCGCACACCCTCGGTGCACAGTTCGTCGCGGATGGCCGACGGACCCGCCGTGGACCAGTAGCCCTCGGTGAACACCGAGTAGATGCAGCCGAGCACGTGCGGCGTGCGCTCCGGCAGCCGCTCGGCCGAAGGCACCTTCAGCGGAATCCGGGCGTGCCGAATCTTGCTCTTGGCCCGGGTGATTCGCTGCCCGATCGCCGCCTCCGTCTGCAGCAGCGCGCGGGCGATCTCGGGGACGGTCAGGCCGGACACCAGCCGCAGCGTCAATGCCAACTGCGACGTCCGGTCCAGCGCAGGATGCGCGCATGTGAACATCATCCGCAGCTCGTCGTCGCGGACGGGGTGCGGGTCCGCGGTGTCGGTCCGCGCCCTGATGTCGTCGACCACGGCGGCCAATTCCTTTCCGGGGCGGACGGATTCGCGACGTAACCGATCACGGGCCCGGTTGCGCGCGACCGTCACCACCCACGCGCCCGGATTGTCCGGCACGCCGTCACGGGGCCACGCCCGCGCCGCCTCGGTGAACGCTTCCTGGACGGCGTCTTCCGCGACGGTGAGATCTCCCGACCAGCGGGCCAGCGCCGCGACGGCCGGACCCCATTCGCGCCGGAAGACGCCGTCCAGGTCTCTCACGGACTACAGCCCGGCGATGCCCATCAGCTGGCGCAGCTCCACGGTGGTCGCCGGGATCATCGAGGCCAGCTTCACCGCCTCGTCACGATCGGCCGCCGAGAGCACGTAGAAGCCGTTGGCCACCTCGGTGCCCTCGACGAATGGGCCGTCGGTGAGTAACACCTCGTCATCCCGCAGCCGCACCGTGGTGACGGTGGACGGCTCGTGAAGCGCCGCGCCACCGATGATGTGCGGACCGGCGGCAGCGCCGAACGCGCCGTGCTTCGCCGCTCCGGCCTCCCACTCCGGCGTGCCGGGTGCCGACACCGTTGCCGGCGGCTCGAGCAGCAGGGCCAGCCAGTGCTCGTCGGTCAGCTTCGTGGTGGGCGTGAACTCCATGGCCATCGGCCAGACCTCCACCGCTCCCTTGCGGGCGTGCGGGATCTGCCGCGTCAGGGCCAGCGCGGCGTCGAGGTCGTCGGCCTCGAACACGTAGAAGCCTCCCGCGATCTCTGCGCTCTCCGGGAACGGGCCGTCGGTGACCACGGGCGCGTCGCGGCCGCCGGTGATTCGGACGCCCGCCGGGGCAGGGGTCAGCGCATCACCGGCCTTGATGGACGACCTCTCGCGGGCATGGAAGTCGTTGTATGCCGCCATCTCGGCCTCCAATGCGGCTGCGTCTGCGCGCTCCTCGGGCGCGTCGGACGGCGCGACCAACAGGGCGAAGTACTGCATGGTGTCACCTCTCCGGGTAGCGAATGGAACCCCGTGTTCCACTCTCTACTCCTCCGACGAACGGCGCCGCCGCAATCCGACAGGTTGTTGAAAGCGAAAAGTGCTAGCAAACGCAAGAAAGTTTGCCAATCCCCTACCGCTGGACATCGCGTTGTGTTTTTGTTTACGGATGCGTAAACCGGCTCGGGCGATAGTCGTCGCTGTCCTGACGTTCCTCAGTGCCGTCGTGATCGGTGCAGCAGCAATTCTGACGGCGGCGATCACACTGGCCGCGGTAAGCGCGGTGGGATTGGTCGTGCCGGGCACGGGCACGCCCAACGCCAACATTGTGGCGAACTACAAGGAGAACGCCCGCGACCGCTACATGACGACAACGCCGTGCACGGTGGCCAACGGCTGCACTGGCGCCAACCTCATCGGGATCAACTACCCCGCGTCGTTCTGGCCGCTAGGGTTCCCTCCGTTCCCCTCGACCTGGTGCCCGGGCTTGAAATGCGACACATGGAACGTATCGGCCGGGGAAGGCTTAGCGCATCTCAAATCCGCACTGATCACAGTGCTGAGCGACCCGACAAATCCAGACATAGTCATCTTCGGCTACTCACAAGGCGGCGCAGTTGTCTCCGCCGAGATGTACAACCTCGCCAGCCTGCCGCAAACCACGAAGGACCGCATCAAGGTGGTCACGATCGGCAACATTTCAAACCCGCAAGGGTTGTGGGCGCGGCTCAGCTTCCTGCCGACCATCCAAATTCTCAACGTGACGTTCGGGCCACTGCTGCCCACAGACATCGGTATCGAGAGCACTAACTACGTGTTCGAGTACGACCCCGTCGGCGACGCTCCGCTGAACTGGTGGAATCCGCTGGCGCTCCTGAACGCCGTGTTCGCGTTGCAGTACGTCCACGGCAATTATCTGCTTCCCAACGGCAACGACCCGACCGGGACGTTGCCGTACGGATATACCCCGGAGACGTTGGCGGCGGCGATACAGGACCCCAACAACATCCGCACTTACCAGGACGCGACCTTCGTGTTGATTCCCCAGAAGGGGACGCTGCCCCTTTTCCAACCGATCGCCGACCTGGCTGCAGCAACCGGCACGACTCCGTTCGTGAAGCCGATCCTCGATCTGATTTCGCCTGTCTTCAAGGTGTTGATCGATCTCGGCTACGACCGCACCCTCAACCCGGGCATACCGCGGACTCTCAACCTGATTCCGATCTTCAACCCGATCAAACTCGCCGTCGACCTTGTCGTCGCGGCCGGCGAAGGCATTCAGGCTGCATGGAAGGACATCACCGGCACCGCGCCCGCGCTGCCGGCTCCGTTCGCGCCGAGTGGTCCGTCGATCCTGGCGGCGGACAACGCTGCGAAGCTCGCTCGGACCACGGAGATCGAAGGGGCGAAGCCCGAGTCGCAGTCGCCGCTCAAGATCAATCCGCGTGACGGGCTCAGCCCGCTGAAGATTGACCCGCTGAAGATTGACCCGAAGCCGGATGCCGACGCCGGCATTGTCGCGCCGAAGACCTACCCGAGCCAGATCGGCTTCGACGAGTCTTTGAACGCGGCCTTCAGCCTGCCGAAGACACCGAAGCCGGGCCTTTCTGCGGTGCCGCCGCTCAAGCTGCCCAAGC
>DASWBF010000515.1:0-4184 GCA_036390735.1 Mycobacterium sp.
AAGGTCAGCACCGCGCTATCTCCCTGCTCGGATCTGTCGGCGTCGACGTGCACGTGTGCCGATGCCGGTGCGGCGCCGGCGAACAGCCCGACGGCGAGGACCGCGGCGGTGTGATCGCCAGCACGGCGAGCAGTTCCGCCCCCGCACCCAATGGGGCGGCTCCGCCGGCGAGCCGGTGTGCGCCCACGGACAACGCGACGGTGAGCAGTGCCGCCGATGCAACGCGCCAACGCGCAGCGGGGGCGGACCGGCGCATGCGGATCAGTGCAGGCCCAGTCGGGCCAACAGATCCGCGTCGATGCCGTCCAGTTCTGTGGCGATTGCTGAGTGCGCGGCGCGGCGACGAGCGGAGGGCATGTTCTCGGCCGCGGTGACGGCGGCGGACAGGTCTTTCAGCCGGCCCGTGATCGCGGCGACGAACCGCTTGGTTTCGGCGTCTTTGGGATTCTTCTCGGCGACGAGACGCACCGACTGTTCGGCGCCGGCGATGCGCGCCGACAGCCGGGCTCCGTAACCGGAGAACTGGCCAAGCTCGGTCAGCGGCACCCCGAGCCGGTCGGCCCGGCGCTCGTCGAACCAGCCCCGGGCGCCCACGGCCACCCGGTACGCGACCGGCACCACGATCGGTGCGAGCAACCGCGTGACCGTCAGCGTCCGGCGAATTCGCGTCGGCGAGAACACCTTTCCCTCGCGGGCCGCCTTCAAATTGGTTTCGGCGACCTTTAGCGCGGCCCTATCGCTGGAGCGCTGCGCCCTGATTTGGGCGCGCAGCGCCTTTTCCCCGGCCCGCTCGGCGGACTTGATGCGCCGCCTCTCGTTGCGGGCGGCGTACTTGGCGTCCAGCTTGGCCCGCCGCTTCAGGGCACGAGCTTCGGCGCGTCGAGTCGCTCGGCTCTTGCGCTTGCTGAACAGGCCCATCCCGGCTCGCCTCCCCGGTCGTCGTGTCGACACATCGCGATTGGTGGACCCACACTATCGCCCGTCGCCGATACGGCCTTGCGGTGGCGAATGAGGCCGTTCTAATTTCCCGGAAGGGGATATTTCGAATGGTACGAATATGCGACAATGAACGAACTCTAAGGTGCCTGCGTGCATCGAGATTGGGAGTTGGGGTGAGGACATCGTGGGGCGATCGCTAATTCGCTACTCCGCAGTCGCCTGCGTCGCCGCAGGCGGACTGTTCATGGGTGGCACCGGCGCGGTCGCGTTCGCCGACGACGAAACCGGCGGAAGCGCCACACAGACTGCCCCGCCGACGACTGCGTCACCGCCGGACCGGTTCCAACTGCCTAAGTGGCTGCGATTCCCAAGCTTCTCGGGCACGGAGCCCAGGGTTGGCTTCATCCCGCCGCCGGTGATGAAACTGCCGGCGAAGCTCGGGTCCACCACGGCCCCAGATGGCTCGACGACGCTGCAGGCCCCGACCATCACGCTGCCGTTCGTCATCGGCACGGCGACCAAGCCAGCCGGACCGCAATCTCCTGGGGCGTTGATCGCCCCCGACACGGGGACCGAGCCAGCCGGACCGCAATCTCCTGGGGCGTTGATCGCCCCCGACACCTCCGAGACTCCCGGCGTGGTTGACGGAACCTCGATCGAGCAGAACCGAAAGCCCGCGGCGACGACTCAACAGTCGCCTATCGACCTGACTCGGCTGGTTCCGCCCGGTGTGCCCACCGGGCCGCCCATGACGATCAAGAATCCGCTGCGCGAGTTGCTGCCCGCCGACCTCGACCTGCACCAGCCGCTCGTGCGCCAACTGCTTCCTCCGCCGCTGGTGGAGATCCTGACCGCGGTCGCGCAGCAGATTCCGCTCGCTGGCTTGGTGATCTCGCCGGTGATGGAGTTCGTCGTTCCGCCGTTCTTCGCCGACGTGGTGATACCCATGCTGCTGTCGGACATCGTCGTGCCGACGCTGCCGCTCGACGCGATATTCCCCGCGCCGCTTCCTACCTCGCTACCGCTGACCAAGGCTGCCCCGTTGGCACTGCCCGGAAGCGGTTCGCTGCCGCCGGAGTTGGCCCCGATGGGCATGGATGTGTTGCAGGCGTCGGCATCGCCGGCGGGCCCGGCGTCAGAACCGACTGGGGTCGAGAAACTGCAAGCACCCCTTCCACTACCGGACACTAGCGCTGACCCGCTGGCCGAGGTGGATTTCCGCGCCGGCTACAGCGACTACTTGCGCAACGCGGGCCAGGCGCAGATCACCGCGATCGCGGTGCCCGGTGCCGTCGCGATCTTGCTGTTCACCGCGGGCGGAGGCTTCATCGGTTATCGGCAGGCCAGGGCCGGTCACGTAATCCGAGCGGAGGGGATAACCCGCTTCCTGCGCTGACCTGAACAGCGTCTACGGCAGGACATCGATGGTGGAAAGGGGGCGTCATGCCGGCCAGCCGACGAGTCGCCCGTGCGGTGTCTGCCGTCCTCAACATGGCGCCCCGCCATGGCGAAGTGTCCATCGTGCGGCTGGTGCAGGCGGTTGCGGACAGCCGGGACCGGCGCATCGACATTCAGATGGAGGAGTTGCCGCCGGGAGTGTGTGGCCAGTGGCGCCAATACGGTGACTACGACGTCTTCTTGATCCAGCAGGGGCTACCCGCCTGGGACCGTACCCTCGCCCACGAGCTCGGCCACCTAGTGCTCGGGCACGAAGGCATTTCGGTGGTGGACGCCGCCCGCGAAGGAACGGAACTGGTCAGCGAGGACCTCATCAATTACATGCTGAACCAGCGAACGGGCTGCATGGGTCCCGCCGGGGAGGACGCCGAACAGGAGGCGGAGGACTTCGCCGCGCTGCTCGGCTACCGCCTGGGCCGACTGCGCTCGGACCGGTCGTCGATCGTGCAAGTTCGCCTCGGCGAGGCGTTCGGGTGATTGTCTGGGTCATCGCCGGACTGCTGGGGGTGGCCACTGGACTTCGGGTCGGTTGGGCCCTGGTGAACAAACAATCGGTGGTCAGCGCCGCGATGATGCTCGCGCTCGGCAGCTTGGGCTTCGTCGCGGCCTTGAACTGGCAGCCGCTCACCCTCCTCGTTGACACCTTGCTGCGCTGGCCGAACATCTCGGTCGCGCTGTCTCAGATAGCGCTCACACTCTGCGCAGCCGCCAGTTGCGTGATGATTACCTCCGCTGCGTCCGCCAAGAGACCCGTCGTGACCCACCGGCTGGCCTGGGCCAACTACGGAATCGCGGCGGCCATCGCGATAGCCAGCGTCGCGTTGTTCTTCGTCGACGGTCGTCAACCAGAGATGGCCCCGCAGGAGTATCTGCGGCGCAACCTCAACGAACACACGTCGTTGCCTTGGCTGTTGCCGCTGCTGTACATGCTGCTGGTGTTGACGGTCGTGCTGTGGGCCGGGATGCGCTATTCCAACACCAGCCGGCGCGGCCGCGCGTTGTTCGTGTTCAGCGTCGGAATAGGGCTGCTTGTATTGACTCTCGGCTTTTTCCTCCTGCGCGCCGTCGGATCCACCGAGTTTGTGGGCGTCGGGTCAGCGATCACGCTGTTGGCATGCGCGATGCTGATTGTGGCCACGGGGTCGCTGTTGCCGAGTGTCGAGGACTGGTTCGGCGCTCGCCGGGAAATGCGCACCATTCAACCGCTGCTGCGCGAGCTCTGCCTGCGCCAGCCCGAGGTCGGTGTGGGCGTCAGACCGAGCGGCCCGTTGGCCTTCCAGGTGGCTGAGCAGATGTCGTTGATCTCCGACGGACTCTTCCTGGAGGCCACTCAGGCGCATGATGCGGCCCGCTCGGGTCGGCTCTCACCGGCTGACCGGAACACGCCGGCCGTCAGCTCACGAGAGCAAGCGCTCGCCATTGCGAGATGGATCTACGACAGCGGCCAAGACGCCGACAAGACGAGCGGCTTTCCCGGGCTTGCGTGGCTGCGGCAGCCCGACAGCTATTCAGACCGCGAATGGATTCTGGAGATCGCTCGGCAGTACCACGACCTCATCACCGCCGGACAGTCATCCGTGCCGGTGGGCGAACACGCCGAAGTTCGCGGGACGACGCACTAGCGCCGAGCCTGGCTAACTGTCTAGCCGTTCCTTGCGGCGCAGTTCCTCGGCGCGGGCGACGAGATCATCCTTGGCCTCCGAAGATAGGCCGACGGTGCGCGCCGCAATGCGCCGCACGCCCTCGTCGCGCATCTCCGCGAGCCAGGTGAGCTCCTGGTCCAGCTT
>DASWBF010000516.1:0-3130 GCA_036390735.1 Mycobacterium sp.
CGCCGAGGGACGGCCGGTTTTGGCGCCGCACTTGATCTCGCCGGCCGCGCACAGCTCGAGTACAGTGCGCACGTTGGTGAGGGTTTCAGGCGCAGTTAGCCGCACCCAGTGCCCGTTAACATCGTGCAGGGGGCCGTCCACAACATTCACGCCATTTTACCCAGCGGCGGTACGCTGCGATCCACTCAGCGCCGTCGGGCTGCGGTGTAGGCAACGCAAGGTCCACGATTGGGATGCGCTGTGCGGTACTACCGCGCATGCAGACGGCCATGATCTGTTCGTCGTCGGTCAGGTCAATACCCGCCACGGTCACCTCTACGCCGAGGACCACGGTCTGAAACGGCATGGCGAGATTGTCGTCGAGCACGGTATAGAAGCCGGTCACGCACTCGCTGTCGTTGTAGCAGTCGGCGGTCGCCGCCGTGATCAAAGCGTCCAGCGTCGCGCTATTCGATCGGCCCATCCGCTCACCCCCATCGCCCACCGACCATGTCGTCGCACAGACTATCGAGTGCTCGCGCGCCTGCTGTTCAGTACGTCCTCGACGTGGGGCCATCCCGGACTACGAGGTGTTCCACGAATGCCTCACCGCCGGATTCGACGAAGTGCTCGCCCTCGCGGCGTGAGGCGCTCAGGAGCGGATCAGGTCGGCGGCTTTCTCGCCGATCAGCACGCTGGGTGCTTGGGTGTGCCCGCGAATGATGGCCGGCATCACCGACGCGTCGGCGACCCGCAGCCCTTCGACGCCACGGACCCGTAGCTGCGGATCGACCACGCTGGCGTCATCGCGGCCCATCCGGCAGGTGCCGACCGGGTGATAGCAGGTGTGCGACAGCGTGTTGAGTGCCTCTTCGAGCGTGGTGTCGTCCAGCTTGCTTGCCCCTATCGGCCGAGCGATCTTCCCGACCACGTCACGCAATGCCGGCGATCCCGCGATCCTCGCGCACATTCGCAGTCCCGCCATCAGCGCCGCGCGGTCCGCGCCGGCGTCGTCGGTGAGATACCGCGGGTCGATGACCGGCTTGTCCTTCGGGTCGGCCGACCGCAGCGAGATGCTGCCGCGGCTGCGCGGCTTCAGCAGGATCGGCCCCATGGCCACGGCGTGACCCTCATAGGGGTCGCCGATGCCTTCGTCGAAGTACGGCGCCGGCCCGAAGAGCAGCTCGAGATCGGGCAGATCAAGCTCCGCGCGGCTGCGGACGAAGCCATACGCCTCACCGACGTTGGACGTCAGCATGCCGCGCCGCCGGGCCAGGTAATTGACCAGCTGCAACGGCTTTTCGGCGGCGAAGAGGGTGTCGTGCAGAGCCTCGAAGCCCAGCGGCACCAACAGATGATCCATCAGGTTCTGGCCGACTTCGGGCGAGTGAGTCACCACGTCGATCCCGTGGTCGGCCAGCCGCTCGCGGTCGCCGACGCCGGACAGCATCAGCAGCTGCGGGCTGTTGATCGCGCCGCCGCACACCACCACCTCGCGGCGGGCGCGCACCACCCGGCGTTCGCTATCCTGATCGAACTCGACTCCGACGGCACGGGCCTCCTCGAACAGCACGCGGGTGGCGGTGGCCTCGGTGAACAGCGTGAGGTTCGGCCGGCTCAACGCGGGCTTCAGGTACGCGTCGGCGGTGCTCCACCGCGCACCCCTGCGCTGAGTGACAATGGTTTCGCAAAAGCCTTCCGGCGTAGCCGCATTGGGCGATTCAACCCGATAACCGCACTCCTGCACCGCCTGTAGCCAGGCCGCGGTCGAGCTGCGTGGACTGCGCTGGCGCGAGATCACCAGCGGACCGTTCTCGATCCTGGTGAAGTACTTCTCGACGTGCGCGTAGTCCCATTCGTCGCCGGCCAGGCTGCCCCATTCGTCGTAGTCGGCGGCGAAGCCACGCACCCACATCATCGCGTTCAAGGACGACGAGCCGCCCAGCGTCTTGCCTCTCGGCCAATAGATCTCGCGTCCGTCGAGCTCCTTCTGCGGCTCGGTCAGGTAATCCCAATCGAACCGGCTGCGGAATAGCTTCGCGAATGCCGCGGGGATATGGATGAACTTGTCCTTGTCCCGGGGGCCAGCCTCCAGCACGGCGACCTCGACGGTCGGGTCGGCGCTCAACCGGTTGGCCAGGACTGATCCGGCAGAGCCGGTCCCGATGACGACGTAATCGGTCTGGATATCCACGCGGCGGAGTATATGTCGACCCACGTGCTCGCTGTCGTGAGTAGTCCGGTACTCGAATTCACGTGTATTCCCGCAAGCGGCAGGTGCCGGGCGATGCCGCCGATTTGGCGTGATGGCCAAGAACGGCCCCGCATGCCTCGGGCGGGTGGAATACGACGGGAATCGAATACAGCGGATTACCGGTAAAACCCGCCGTATTCGTTATCTCACCGCAGCGCAGCACATTTCAGCTATTAGCGATCGATCGATCGCCAATAACCTTGCGTTGCGGATAGGCCCAGCTACGGCGATGTCTTCCGGTGCCGCGCCGGCGATGAGCACCACGAAGAGACGCGCGCAAGCGGTTGCGGACCGCGAACAGATCACGGTGACCGCGCAACGCGGTTGGACCGTGTTCCACAAGCATGACGACATTTGCCGCGACGAGGTTGAGCGTCACACCGTGATCAGCACTGGTGCACGCCTGTTCTGCGTGCCGCGCGCCATGTGACGGCAAGCAAATCTTGCAGACGCGACACCGACAATCGTGCCGCCATCACGGGCGATCGGCGGTCGCTGGCCATCGGCATGGCCGGGCTGATGGCGGCGCAACTCATGAACGCACGTGGAGCTTGCCGGTCAGCGACATCACCGTGATGTTGAGCCCCGTGCCATGACGATCCGCCTCAGCGGATACATGGCGCTGACGTGGCAGCCCAGGAAGTACAGCGGCATCTGGGGTCCCGGGGCGTGAATGTAGCTTCATCAGATCGCGGTATTGCCGACGCGGACTCGACAGGTCCAAGGTCCGCGTTAAAGGCGCGGTCAACCTGGCCGACCTGTCGGATGGGCATTGTCAAGTTGAGCGAAGTGGGCGCGGTCGCCAATCACATCAGCCTCATGCGTCACATATGACCTGGGGGTTCACGAGAACGCATCGCCTCAAATCCTGGTCTGATTGCTCAACTTGACAATGCC
>DASWBF010000517.1:0-14469 GCA_036390735.1 Mycobacterium sp.
ATCGAGGCGGCGAAACCGTTGGTCATCGTTGGCTTCTCGGCTTCCAGCAGATCAAGAGTGTCGCCGGCGTCGGCAGCGTTCGAGCACACCAGTGTCGAGCCGGCGACCAGCGTGGCGAGCAGACCGAACCCCAGGCCGCCGATCCAGAAGAACGGCGAATTGCAGAAGAGTTTGTCTTGCGCTGTCAGCCCGCGGATCTCGTTGAGGTTGCGCTGATGTCCCAGCAGCGCTGCGTGGGTGTGGACAACGCCTTTTGGGGCGCCGGTGGAACCGGACGTGTACACGATTGCCAGCGTGTCCGAACCATCGACGTCGTCTTCCATCTTCGAAAGCAGCGTCTCGTCGACGGTGTCCGCGAGGCGGTAAACGCGGTCGATGTCGTGAACGCGGTGACGTAGCTGAGGTGCCGGCGGCATCTCTTCGAACCGCTGCGTGTAGTCGTGGGAGCGGTACGACGCTGCGGCAAGCAGGATCTCGACATCGCTGTCGACCAGTTGTTGGTGCATTTCCGGCCCGGTCGCGAACGTGGAGAACGGGACGACGACGGCGCCGATGCGCGCGGCCGCCAGCATGCCGACCACGAACGGCACACCGTTGGGGTAGAGCAGCCCGACATGCGTGCCCTTGCCCGCGCCGAGCGCGATCAAGCCACGGGCCAACCGTGCCGAGAGACGGCCGGCCTCTGCGTAGCCGATGCGTTCGCTGTCGCACACCAGCAGCGGATGGTCGCCTCGGATCCGCAACTGCTCGCGCAGAAGCCCGGCAAGCGTGGAACTACCGGGCATGCTCGCGGGGGACGGCGAAATAGTCTCTGACGGCACTCATATCGGCCTTACCCGACGGTGTCCTCGGAATCGCGTCCACAATCGCGAAGTCGGTCGGAATCTCGTAGCGCGCCAGCCGCGTTTGGAGGAACTCGGCAAGCTCATAGGGATCGGCGGACGCGCCGTCGCGAAGTTCCACCATGGCGACCGGCGTCTCACCGAGACGGTCGTCTGGTCGCCCGACGACCGCCGCGCCTTGCACCGCCGGATGGCTCTCCAACGCGGCGCGCACGTCATCCGGTATCACCTTGAATCCGCCGCGGATGATCGCCTGGTCTGCGCGCCCGAGAATCCACAGGAAGCCGTCATCGTCGAGCCGGGCCAGATCGGTGGTCCGGATCCAGTCCGCCCCGGTGCCCAGCTGGCCGGGTTTGACCTCCAGCAGTCCGACCTGGTCGGTCCCTAACGGTGTGCCGTCGTCGTCGACTACCCGCAGTTGCGCACCCAGCGTCGCGCGGCCCACGCTGCCTCGTTTGACTTGCCAGTACTTCTGGTAGTCGGCCAGTGACCAGCCGGCCACACCGCCACCGAATTCCGTTGCCGCATAGGATGTCAAGACCGGAATGCCGAACTTCTCGGTGAACGCGTCGGCATCTTCGGCCGATAGCGGCGCGGTGCCGGACGTGACAGCGCGGATGCCTGGCAGGTCGTCGCGCGTGAGGTCGGAGTGCAGCACCATCCGCACCGCCGCGGGCACCAGCGACACGGCACCCGGCCGGTGCGTGCGCACCGCCTCGGCCCATCGGCGCAACTCGAATCGCTCCAGGAGCACGAAGGCCCTCGCCTCGGCAACGCACTGCAGCACCCGAAACACCCCGCCGATGTGCACGAGTGGCGAGTTGACGATCGCGACGCCGCGGCGCAGCTGGGTCGGCTGCGGTGCCTGGTCCGGTTCGGCGCCCATGACGCTGCGGGACAGCATGTCGTACGTGAGGTCGATTCGCTTGGGCGGCCCCGTCGTTCCGCTGGTCAACATCCGGACCGCGACGCCGGGGCGGCCATCTTCGACACCGGAGTCGGCCGCCGACAACTGCGGCTCGTCCGCCAGTCCCGAGATCGTCACGACCGTGGTACTTCGTGACTCGAGTTTCGCAACGTCGTCGGGTTCACCGATGACCATCGGTAGCCGAAGGGCGTCCAGATCGTCTCGGATGCGGTGGTCGCCGCGCGACGGGTTGATCACGACGACACATCCGCCGCCCAGCAGCACCCCGAGGAACGCGGCCACCTGCGCGGGTCGATTCCGCAGCAGTATGCCGATCTGCGCAGCGGGGCGCGTCAGGGCAGCGATCCGGCGAGCGGTGTCGCCGATTTCGCGCCACGAAAACCACTGGCCCTCGAACTCCATCGCCGGCGCGTCGGGCTGCAACTCCAGTACGCCGGAGATACGCTGAACCAGCGGATGATTCATCACCGAACCCTCGGCTCAGTCGCGGGCGCTTCGGTTGCGGCGAGTTCGGCCTGTCCGAGCGGGTTACCTAGCCGCGTGTAGATCAGTCCCTGTTCCAGCGCGGCACGGTAGGGCTTGTCCAGCGACTCCCAGATCGCCTTCACCGTACCCTGGGTCGCTGAGGTCGGCTTGGCCGCAATCGCCGCCGCGATCTCATGTGCGCGTTCCCAAAGCCGTTCGGACGACACCACTTCCGACACCAGTCGAATCCGCAGGGCGGTGTCTGCGCTGACCCGCTCGTCGTTGCCCATGAGCGCGATTCGCAGCGTCTCACCCAAGCCGATGCGTCGCATCAACCCGATCGGCTCCAGCGCGCAGACCAGCCCGGCACTGACGTGCGAGTCGAAGAACGTCGCGTCGGTAGAGCAGATCACCACGTCCGCTTCGTTGATGAAGTAGAACGCACCCGCGGTGCACATGCCCTGGACCGCGCACACCACCGGTTTCCACATCTTCTGCCACTTGGGACTGAGCGGTTCACCGGGATCCTCGTGGTTCCACACGTTGGCCGGCTGCCCATAGGGCGTCTTGACGTCCAGCCCGGCGCTGAACGCCCGTGTGCCGGCTGCTCGCAACACGACGGCGTTGACGGACTCGTCGGCTTTGACGATGCGCCACGCCTGCGCCATCTCGTCGCACATCGTCCGGTTGAACGCGTTGAGCACCTCGGGCCGGTTCAACGTGATGGTCGCGACGCGGTCTGCCGCGTCGACGTCGAGCAGGATCGTCTCGAAGGTGGTCATCGACACTGCCAGTCCGGAGTCCGCTTCTCCACGAACGCTTTGGGCCCTTCGAGTGAGTCCTCGGTGTGCAGGTTGCGTTCGCGGAAGGCTTCGGCGAGCATCTCGGCTTCGTGCAGCGGAAGATCCAGGCCCTTGAGGATCGCCAGCCGGGTGCCCCGCACCGCCAGCGGCGCGTTCGAGTTGACGATGTCGGCGATCTCATGGGCGCGTTCAAGAAGACGCTCGTGCTCGACGACCTCGCTGATCATCCCGAGCTCCAACGCCCGCTGCGCGCTCATCCGTTCGTGCTTGCCCATCAACGCCATTCGCAGCGCGACCGACCGCGGCAACACGCCGGCCAGTCGCACCACTTCGCGCCCGGCCACCAACCCGATGCTGACGTGAGGATCGAAGAATGTCGCCTTCTCGGACGCGATCACGATGTCTGAAGTGGTGACCCAGTCGACGCCCGCGCCGCAGCACAGGCCGTTGATGGCGGCCAGCACCGGTTTGGCCATGGTCCGGAACGGCGGCGTGCCCTCCTGCTGTGCCTCCCACTGCTCGTAGGTGGACAGGTACGGCCGCTCGTTGATGACCTTGCCGTCGCCGGGAATCTCCTTGACGTCAGCGCCGGTGCAGAACGCGCGCCCGGTGCCGGTGACGATGAGCAGCCAGACGTTGTCGTCGTTTTCAGCCTGCTGATACGCCGCGCGCAACTCGGTGATCATGTGCGGGCTCAGCGCGTTGAGTGCGTCGGGCCGATTCAGCGTGATCGTGGCCGTGTGCCCGTCGACTTCATACATGATGGTGTCGAACGACTTGGCTGGCATGAGTGTCCCTTCGGTCAGCGGCCTTGGAAGTCCGGTGCTCGCCGTTGCCGGAACGCCGCCAGGCCTTCTTTGAAGTCGCCCGTGCGGCAGGATAATTCGAGGTTGAACAGTTCCTGGGTCATCGCCTGCGTCAGGGTCGCATGTTGGGCGTAGTTGATTGCCTGCTTGGCCAAGCCGAGCGCCACCGTCGGCCCCGCCGCCAGCCGCGTGAGGAGGTGCTCCGCAGCGTCGTCGAGTTCTGAGTCGTCGACGCTGCGGTGGATCAACCCCCAGTCGGCGGCCTCGGCGGCAGGCACCTTCTCGCCGAGCAGCAGCATCTGTTTCGCCCGGGCCAGTCCGACAAGCCGGGGCAGGAACCATGTGGACCCGGAATCGGGGGTGAAGCCGCGCGCCAGAAAGGGTTCCCAGAAGACGGCGCCGGTTGCGGCCACCGCGAAGTCGGCGGCCAGGGCGAGACTGCATCCGAGGCCGACGGCGTAGCCGCGCACGCTGCATACGACGGGCAGATGAACGGTATGAATTAGTTCGATCACCCGGTGCGTAGTGTGCGGAATGCGGCGGACGAGGTCACCCGTTCGGGGATGCGGTCCGCCGGCCTCGTTGGTGGACACCCAGTCTGCCCCGGCGCAGAAGTCGGCGCCCTCGCCCGTGAGGTGAATCGCGCGAAGCGAATCGTCGGTGGCGGCGTTGGTCAGCGCAGCGACGAACGCGTCCACCATCTCGTGGCTCAACGCGTTGCGCCGATCCGGGCGATCCAGCGTGATCCGCAGCACCGCACCGTCGCGCTGCGTTGCCACCGACCCGTCGCCCGCCACCGCCAACCTCCAGATATTTACGGTTGCCCATACAGTAGGCTACTACAGTATTATCTTGTATAAGTTAGCAAGGAAAGGGCTCCCAGCGGAATGGCCCGTGAGAACGACGACCGCCGGTTCGGTGAGCAGCCGCTGGCCCAGACGGTCGCTGCGGCTGCCGCGATCCGCCGCCTGACGGGCATGCTGCTCTCACTTGAACATCCCCACCCGACCGTCGACGCGATGCTCGCGCAGTTCGCGGACTGGGAACGCGAACTCGCCGACGTCGTTCCGCCGGACAGTGCCCCTCGGCGCGACTCCGACGGCGACGACAAGCGCGTCTACCTCGGCCACGCGTTCGACATCGGCGCGTTCAACCCGTGCTTCCCGGAATACCGCTTCGACCATCTCGACGCCGAGACGGCATCCGGAACCGTCACCTTTCCCCTCGTCTTCGAGGGGCCGCCGGGCTTGGTCCACGGTGGCTTCCTCGCCGTGTTCTTCGATTGCGTTACCCAGCACCACAAGTGCGCGGCCGCGCGCACCGGCAGGACCCGCTCGCTGACCGTGACGTTTCGGCGGCCGACGCCGGTGCTGACCGAACTGCGCTTCGACATCGTCCGATCCGAGGTGGACGGTGCGGTCACGTCGACCGCGCGGATCCTGCACGACGATCAGGTGCTCTGCATCGGCGAATTGAATGCGTTGGCAATGGCTCCAGAGCAACTGGCCGTGTCCCGATACGGCGGGCGACGGGAGATCGGATGACCCGCCCGGCGCTGCAGCGGATCCGCCAACCGCGGGTCGCCGAAATCGTCGCATCGCAACTGCGCGACGACATCCTGTCGGGACGTTTGAAGGAAGGGGACGTGCTGCCGTCACAGGAGACGCTGTTCCACGAGTTCGGCGTAAGTCCTCCAGCGCTGCGCGAAGCCATACACATCCTGGAAGTCGACGGCCTGGTCTCGGTGCGGCGGGGCAACGTCGGCGGAGCGCTCGTCCACCTTCCGTCGGCCGAGCGGACCGCCCACATGATCAGCATGGTGCTGCAGGCGCGGGCTGCGACACCGGCCGACGTCAGCGGCGCGCTGCTTTATCTCGAGCCGATCTGCGCCGGGATGTGCGCCGCCCGCCCGGACCGGATAACCGAGGTCGTACCGTTGTTGGTAGCCGAAATCGAACGGCAGACAGCGCAATTCGATGACCTGTCGCAGTACGTGCCAAACGCTCGGCGCTTCCACGAGGCGATCGTCTCCCGTTGCGGCAACGAGCCGATGATCCTGCTGATCGGCTCGCTCGAGTTGATCTGGTCGGCGCACGAGTCGTCGGTGTGGAGCGACGACTTGCCGACCGATGAGCGCTTGCGCGAAGAGCAACGGACCATGACGGCCAAGACGATGCGTGCCGCGCTGCGCGACCATCAACGGCTGCTCGACGCGATCCGCGACGGGCAGCAAGACCGGGCGATTCGCCTCGCGCAGGACCACCTCGCCGTGGCGCGCAGCAACACGCTCGCGTTCGGCAGAGACAAAACCATTGAGGCCAAGCGGATCTCGGACAACGGCCGATGAGCCGCTTGCGCGAAGAGGAAACAGGCACAGCCCTTTAGAAAGGTCCGGCAAATGACGACATCAGATGACCGTGTTCTGTTCGACATGGAACCGGAACAGCGAATCGCCACGATCACGTTGAACAGCCCGAAGCAACGCAATTCCTACGACGCCACAATGCGAGATAGCATCGCGCGCTGCCTGGATCGGGTCGCCGAGGACGACGATCTCACCGTCGTGCTGCTGCGCGGAGCCGACGGAGTGTTCTCCACCGGCGCTGACATGAACAACGCCTACGGCTGGTACGGCGATGAGCGCTTGCGCGAAGAGCGGAGAGCGACCGCGAAGGGTGGCGGCGAGAAGACCGCGAAAAGCCGCCCCAGCCAACGCCGCCGACTCACGGTGGACCGCAAGTCGTTCAGCTTCTACCACAACCTGATGGGCTTCCCGAAGGTCACGGTCGGGGAGATCAGCGGCTACGCGCTCGGCGGCGGTTTCGAGATCGCGCTGATGACCGACATCTCGGTGATCGCGCGCGACACGAAGATCGGCATGCCGGCGACGCGCTTCCTCGGACCCGCTCTTGGCAGCCTGCACATGTTCTTCCACCGGCTCGGACCGGTGCTGGCCCGACGACTTCTTCTCACCGGCGACATCATCGAAGCCGGCACGATCGAGCATCTCGGCATCTTCACCGAGACGTGCACCGCCGAGCACGTCGGCGCCCGGGCACGGTACTGGGCGGAGAAGGCCGCGAAAATGCCCGCCGACGGCGTCGTCATCGCCAAGGAGGCGTTCCGCCTCGTCGAACAGAGCCAGGCCTATCAGGGCGAGGAGGTGGCCAGTTATCTGTTCCACGCCTTCGGCACGAACCTGCAATTCGCGCCGGGCGAGTTCAACTTCGTCAAGACGCGGGCGCAGGTCGGCACCAAGGAGGCCTTCCGGCTGCGCGACGAGCACTTCCACGTGCCGGAGCCGGAGTGACGACTGCCACCTACTGATAGCGCTACAGTATCTGCTATTTTTGTAAAGTCGTTTTCACCGAACCCGAGGTAGACCATGCCCACACCTGTCATCGTCGGCGCAACCAGGACAGCGATCGGACGATCGTTCAAGGGAACGCTGGCCAACACGCCACCAGAAACGCTGGCCACCACGGTGCTGCCTGAGGTGGTCCGCCGGGCCGGTCTCGATCCCGCCGCCATCGACGACATCATCTTCGCCGAATCCCATTACGGTGGTGGCGATCTCGCCCGCTATGCGGCCGCGGCATGTGGCATGGAAGACGTTCCCGGTCAGTCGGTGAATCGGCACTGCGCGGGAAGTTTGACCGCGATCGGCAACGCGGCCGCCGGAATCGGCTCCGGCATGGAGCGCGTCGTGATCGCCGGGGGAGTGCAGTCGCTGTCGATGATGCCGCTGATGAAGTGGCGGGTGCCCGGCCCAGAGTTGACCTTCGAAGAACCGTGGATGCCTCCGACGCACGTGGAAACCCCCGATGCGCCGACGCGTGACATGTCGATCACCGTGGGCTGGAATACCGCCCAGGCAGTCGGCATCACGCGCGAGGAGATGGACGCGTGGGCGGCGCGATCTCATCAGCGCGCGATCGC
This sequence comes from Mycobacterium sp., assembly GCA_036390735.1. Classification (GTDB taxonomy): domain Bacteria; phylum Actinomycetota; class Actinomycetes; order Mycobacteriales; family Mycobacteriaceae; genus Mycobacterium. The sequence continues at coordinate 7,784 of DASWBF010000517.1, forward strand.
CGCGATCGACGCGGGCAAGTTCGTCGACGAGATCGTGCCGCTGAAAGTGACACTGCCCGACGGCTCGGTGGTCGACTTCTCCGTCGACGAGTATCCCCGTCGCGACACCACGGTCGAGAAGCTGGCCGGACCGAAGGTGCTACACCCGGAGATCGAAGGTTTCTCGATCACCGCGGGCAACAGCAGCGGAACCAACGACGCCGCCGCGGCGGTGGCGCTCGTCGAGAAGGACTACGCCGCGGCCGAGAACCTGACCGTTTTGGGCACCGTGAAGGCCTGGGCGGCTTCCGGTGTGGCACCGCGGGATACCGGGCTCGGAGCGGTCAAGGTGATCGGCAAGGTGCTGCAGCGTGCCGGATTGACGCCCGCCGATGTCGCGCTGTGGGAGATCAACGAGGCGTTCGCGTCGGTGCCGATCGCGGCGTGCCGCGAGTACGGGCTCGACGAGGAGCGGGTGAACTTCTCCGGCAGCGGATGCAGCCTCGGCCATCCCATCGCCGCGTCCGGCGCGCGCATGGTGACCACGCTGGTTTACGAACTGCAGCGGCGCGGCGGCGGCATCGGCGTCGCCGCGATGTGCGCGGGCGGCGGCCAAGGCGGCGCCGTGGTCATCGAGGTCTGACGGGTCAGCGTTTCGCGGCGGTCGTGCGCGCGCGGCGCGGCGCCTTCTGTCCCTCTTCGATCAGCCGGCTCGCATGGTCGAGGATGCAGTCGAGCCCGTACTCGAAATTCTTCTCGTCCGCGGCGGCGAGCCGGTGCCCCTTGGCGGCCAACTTCGCGATCAATGGCGTGATCTTCGGATCGATCGTCCTCGGTTCGAAGCCGGCACGCTCACCGTCGTCCAACTCGTCCGTCTTCTCCTGCAGGCGCTGCAGGACTACTGTGCCGCGGACGTGAAGCGACACCGCAGAGTAGGTGTCGAACGCGTCCTCGGGTGAAAGTCCTGCTCCCACCAACGTTTCGATGGCTTTCTCCATCTGCTCGACACCGACCCGCCGCGCCTTCGCGCTGAGGGCCCCCCGGATCAGAATCAAGTCAGTGAGGATCGGGCTGCTCAAAAATGTCTTGCGCATCGAGCGGGCGTGGTTGCGCAACGACTCGCGCCAGTCACTGGCCTCGACATAGGGCGTCTCGAACGTGAACTTGCTGAGAGCGCGGTCGGTCATCGCATTGAGGAGATCGTCCTTCTTGCGGAAGTACCAGTAGATGCTCGTCACACCCACCCCGAGACGCTTGCCCAGTAGGGGCATGCTCAGGTTGTCGATGGAGACCTCGTCGGCGAGCTGGAATGCGCCGTCGATGATGTCCTCCGGATTGATCGAACCGCGTTCGCGCCGCTGGCGCTTGGCAGCGGTTGCCTTGCTTGGCACGGTGGGTCACCTCCATCGGACTAGTCACCGTTAACAATACCGGTAGCGATCCGATTCCTGTCTCGGGAAAGCTTTCGGTATCTGCGGTGTCTGGTGTGCGGGGCACCGGCGACTGTGCGGTTTCGTACGCGACACGCCGTGTCCGGTGGACAAATTCGCACACTCACCTGTCTTCGAACGTCCGCGAGCACGGTAGGAAACCGCACAATCGCAGCGCCGCCCGGTCAACGCGATTTAGGCTGTAAAGCTATGGATCTCGGGTTGAAAGACGCGAAAGCGGTGGTGGTCGGCGGTGGCCGCGGGATGGGGCTGGCCGCCGCGCGCTGCCTGGCCGACGACGGCTGCAGGGTTGCCCTCGTCGGCCGCTCACGAGCCGTCCTGGAGCAGGCGGCCGATGCCTTGGCCGGTCGCGGCAGCCCCGACGCCGTTGGTCTGGTGGCCGACGTCCGAGACGTCGCAGGCGTCGAGAAGCTCTTCGGCGAACTCGCCGAGAGGTGGAACAGCGAGCTGAATGTGCTCATCAATGCAGTCGGACCGAACGCGATCGGCACCTTCGACGACCTGACCGACGACCAATGGCGGGAAGCCGTCGACGACGGCGTGATGGGGATGGTGCACTGCGTCCGGGCGGCGCTGCCGTTGCTTCGGCGGGCCGAGTGGGCGCGGATCGTCAACTTCTCGGCGCATTCGACGCAGCGGCAGAGCGTGATTCTGCCCGCATACACCGCCGCCAAGGCGATGGTGAACAGCATCTCGAAGAACCTGTCGCTGCTTCTGGCCAAGGATGAGATTCTGGTCAACGTGGTGTCACCAGGCAGCATCGCGTCCGAGTCGCTCGTCGGGTGGGCCTCGTCCGTGGGTGTCGACGGCTCTGATCCCTATGCGCTAATGGACGCGATCGCCGAGCATTTCGGCCATCCGGCTCATCTGCCGCGCGCCGGCCTCCCCGACGAGATCGGGCCCGTCGTAGCGTTTTTGGCGTCCCGCCGCAACTCGTACATGACCGGTGCGAACGTCAACGTCGACGGCGGATCGGACTTCACCTGAGATGGCAACGGCAAGCGAAGCACGGGAGTGGGCGCACCACGCGCTTCGGGGTATCGGCGATTCGCTGTACACACCGTTTCGCGGAGCAGACGGCGACGACATCGACTGGGACGCCTATGCCGCGCTCGTGCGCTACTGCGTAGGTGATCTCGCCCACCCGATGCTCTGGCTGACAAGCGGTGTCGGCGAGTTCTGGTCGTTGACGATCGCCGAGCGAAAGCGCTTGCTGGAGGTCGCAATCGACGAAGCGCGCGCGATCAACCCCGATGTCATCGTGCAGTCGTGCACGGCAGCGCTTTCGGCGAAGGATTGCCTCGAATTGACGCAGCACGCCCAGGAATCGGGCGCCGACATCGTCTACATCCAGACGCCGATGATGGAGCTGCACGCCGGTGAGGGGGTGCTGAAGTTCTTCCGCTATATCAGCGATCGCACGGACATCGCGCTGGGGATGTTCAATTCGCCGTCGTCGGGCTACGTCCTGAACGCCGCCGAGAGCGCACGCGTCGTCGAGGAGATTCCGGCGGTCTGCGCGACGAAGGAGGGCGCGTTTCGGCCGGCGAACAGCCGCCTGCTGCACGAGCTAGCGCCCGACCTGGTGATCTGGGAATGCGACACGACGGTGTACCGCGCGGGGTGGTTGCGCGAAGGGATCGTCGGGCCGGCGCAATTGGGCACCATCTGCTATCTCTACGAAACGCCGCAGCGGCGGATTCTCAGTGAGTACTGGGAGATGATCTGGAACGACAGACTGGTCGAGGCGATGGACTACGCCGTCGAGTCGGGCCTGGATCAGTTCGGCGTCGACATGCGGTCGTGGTTCACCTGCTATCCACTCCGTCCGGACTACTTCACGCACTGGGGCGGCGCGTTCAAGTACGCGGCGTCGGTGCTCGGTTTGCCCGTCGGCGATTACCCACATTCGCGACCGCCACAAGCCGAACTCCCCGAGCAGGCGCGGGTGCAGATCCGGGACGCGTATCGGCGCTTCGGGCTGGTCGATCAGTGAGGCGCCGAGCGATTGCGGAAGGCGCTACCGATAGGTGTACAGTATGTGCATACATGCCACGCCTGAGGAGGTCAGCCGGGTGAGCGTTCCCGACCCCGCGGTCGCGGCTGACCACGCGGTTTTGTACGAGGTGTGCGACAGCGGGGTGGCTGTGCTGACGTTGAACCGGCCCGACCGCATGAACGCGTGGGGCGGCGGGCTGGCGACCGCGTTCTGGTCATGCCTCGACCGAGCCGAAGCCGCCCCCGATGTTCGTGCTGTCGTCGTCACCGGAAGCGGACGGGCGTTCTGCGCCGGCGCCGACATGGGGGACCTGTCGACGATCAGCAACACCACCATGGATAGCGCCGGCGACACCGACGCCGGAGCCGCAGCGCCGGCGACATTGGACATCGACAAGCTGGTGGGAGAACGTCATCCGTATGTCGTGGCGACACTCCGCAAGCCGGTCATCGCGGCGATCAACGGCGCGTGCGCGGGCATCGGCCTGACCCAGGCGTTGATGTGCGATGTCCGGTTCGCCGCGGAAGGCGCCAAGTTCACCACGTCGTTTGCCCGGCGCGGGCTGATCGCCGAATACGGAATCTCCTGGATCCTCCCGCGCGTCGTGGGGTGGGGTGCCGCGCTCGATCTCCTGCTGAGCGGCCGGGTGTTCTACGCCGACGAAGCGGCGGCGCTCGGACTGGTCAAGGAAGTGGTACCGCCCGAGGAACTGCTGCCGCGCGCGATCGCCTACGCCGAGGATATCGCCGCGAACTGCGCGCCGAATTCCCTGGCGGTGATCAAGCAGCAGGTGTACGCAGACACTATGCGCGACGTCTTCGAGGCGAGTGCCGTGGCGGAGAAGCTGATGCACGAGTCGATGCTTCGCCCCGACTTCATCGAGGGCATCACGAGCTTCTTCGAGAAGCGTGCACCCCACTTTCCGCCTCTGAGCGAGGTTCGCGACGACTAGCACAGGCCGACTGAAAGGACAGAACTCATGGCGCTGGACTACAAGGCCATCGACGTCGACAACCACTACTACGAGCCGCTGGACGCGTTCACCCGACATCTGGACAAGATGTTCAAGCGTCGCGGTGTGCAGATGGTCAGCGATGGCAAGCGCACGCTGTCGATCATCGGGGACCGAGTCAACCGCTTCATCCCCAACCCGACGTTCGACCCGATCATCGTGCCGGGATGCCTGGATCTGCTGTTCCGGGGCGAAATCCCCGACGGCGTCGACCCGGCGTCGCTGATGAAAGTCGAGCGCCTCGCGGAGCACCCGGAGTATCAGAACCGCGACGCCCGCGTAGAGGTGATGGACACCCAAAACATCGAAACCGTGTTCATGTTGCCGACATTCGCGTGCGGCGTCGAGGAAGCGCTCAAGCACGACATCGACGCGACGATGGCGTCAGTGCATGCATTCAACCTGTGGCTCGACGACGACTGGGGGTTCGATCGGCCCGATCATCGGATCATCGCAGCACCGATCATCTCGCTGGCTGATCCTGAAAGAGCCGTCGAGGAAGTCGATTTCGTGTTGTCGCGTGGCGCTAAGCTGACTCTTGTGCGGCCCGCCCCGGTGCCAGGTGTCGTCAAGCCGCGTTCGTTGGGCGATCCGGTCCATGACCCGGTCTGGGCCCGACTGGCCGAGGCCGGAGTTCCGGTGGGATTCCACTTGAGTGACAGCGGCTACCTGCAAGTGGCGGCGATGTGGGGCGGCAAGTCGACGTTCGAGGCGTTCGGCGGCTCGAATCCGTTGGACCAGATACTCGTCGACGACCGCGCGATCCACGACACAATGGCCTCGATGATCGCGCACGGCGTGTTCACCCGTCATCCGAAACTGCGGGCGGCGAGCATCGAGAACGGTTCGTACTTCGTGTACCGCTTGATCAAGCGGCTGAAGAAGGTGGCCAACAACCATCCGCGCCTGTTTCCCGAGGATCCGGTGGAGCAGTTGCGCAACAACGTGTGGATCGCCCCGTACTACGAGGATGATTTGGCCCAGCTGGCCGAGGTCATCGGGGTCGACAAGATCCTGTTCGGTTCGGACTGGCCGCACGGTGAAGGCCTCGAGTCGCCGGTGTCGTTCACCGAGGAACTCAAGGGGTTCAGCGACGCGGACATCCGAAAGGTCATGCGCGACAACGCGCTCGATCTCCTGGGTGTCAAGGTCGGCTCGGCCGCGTAGCCGCGCAGATGGGCGAGTGGACGATAGGGGCGGTGCTGGACGCCATCGCCGACGTCATACCGGACCGCACGATGACTGTTTGTGGCAACCGGCGAAGCACATATGCCGAGTCGGCAGACCGGACCCGTCGGTTAGCGAACTTCCTCGCGGCCAAGGGATTCGGTGCCCACCGGGAGCGGGATGCGCTCGAGCGCTGGGAATGCGGTCAAGACCGCATCGCGCTGATCATCCACAACGACCTCTATCCCGACATGGTGATCGGTTGCCTCAAGGCCCGAACGGTTCCGGTCAACGTCAACTACAACTACGCCTCGCGGGAGATCGGCGAGCTGCTCGAGTACATCCAACCGCGAGCAGTCATCTATCACCGGTCGTTGGGCGCGAAGTTCGCCGACGTGCTGCCGCCGGACAGCGCCGACCTGTTGATCTCGATTGACGACGGAAGCACGGCGCCCGAACTACCCGGTGCCGTCACGTTGGATGACGCTCTGGCGCAAGGGGATACCGACCAGCACAGCTCGCCGTCCCCGGATGATCTGATCATGATCTGCACCGGCGGTACCACGGGGCGGCCCAAGGGTGTGCTGTGGCGGCAGTCGGACATCTATGTGTCAGGAATGGTCGGAGCCGACCATGAAGCCGTCGACGAGATCCACGGCAAGGTGCGCCAGACGGGGCCACCGTGGTTCGCGGTGTCGCCGCTGATGCACGCCGCCGGGATGTGGACCGCATTCTCGGCGATCATGGCCCGCGCACCGGTAATCCTGTACGACACCTGCAAGAAGCTCGACCCGCGGCTGGTGTGGGAGACCGCTGAGCGGGAGAAGGTCGGGCTGATGACGATGGTGGGCGACGCGTACGCGGCACCGCTGGTCGAAGAACTCCAACGCGGCACGTACGACCTGTCCTCGCTGTACGCCATCGGCACCGGCGGAGCCGCGACGAATCCTAAGTATCAGCGTGCGCTGCTCGAATCGCTGCCCCAGCTCACCCTCATCAACGGGTACGGCTCCTCGGAGACCGGAAACATGGGATTCGGCCACAGCCAGCAGGGGAACCAGACCGACACCTTCCAGCT
>DASWBF010000518.1:0-22452 GCA_036390735.1 Mycobacterium sp.
GGCCTTCATCGCGGCGATTCTCGGCCCGTCGGTGAGCAGCGCCGCCACGGTGTGCGCGACGAAGTCCGGGGTCAGGTCCTTGTCGTCCACCAGCAGCCCGCCGCCGGCGTCGACCACCGGCAGCGCGTTCAGGCGCTGTTCGCCGTTACCGATGGGCAGCGGCACGTAGACGGCCGGTAGCCCGACCGCGGACACCTCGGCCACCGTCATCGCACCCGACCGGCAGATCGCCAGGTCGGCGGCCGCGTAGGCGAGATCCATGCGGTCCAGATACGGCACCGCGACATACGGCGGATCGCCCTCGGCGGGCTCCGGCAAATCCAGGCGGTTCTTCGGCCCGTGCGCGTGCAGCACCGAAATACCTGCGGCCGCAAGCTGTTTCGCGGCGGGAGCGACGGCCCGGTTGATCGACGCGGCGCCCTGGCTGCCGCCGAACACCAACAGCACCAGCGCATCGTCGGCGAACCCGAAATATGCCCGCGCCTGCGCGCGCACCGCCATTCGGTCCAGCACGGTGATCGCCGAACGCACCGGCACGCCGACGACCTCCGCGCCGCGCAGCCCCGAGTCGGGCACCGCCGCGAGCACCCGCCGGGCCCGCCTCGCACCGATGCGATTGGCCAGGCCCGCGCGGGCGTTGGCCTCGTGGATCACGATCGGCACGCGCCGACGCCCGGCGGCCAGGTAGGCCGGCAACGCCACGTAGCCGCCGAAGCCGACGATCACGTCGGCCGACACGTCGTCGAGCACGGCGCGCGTCTCGCGCACCGCCCGCCGCACGCGCAGCGGCAGCCGCACCAGATCGCGGTTGGCCTTGCGCGGCAGCGGCACGGGAGTGATCAGCTCCAGGTGATAGCCACGCTCGCGAACCAGACGGGTCTCCAGCCCGCGCGCGGTGCCCAGTGCGGTGATTTGCACGCTAGGATCGAGCGTCCGCAGCGCGTCGGCGACCGCCATCGCAGGCTCGACGTGACCGGCGGTGCCGCCGCCGGCGAGGACGACGGACAACGGCGCGCCGTCCGTCGGAGCCGTAGGGCCGGCGACATTTGGCCCCGCCCGATTTCCGTTCACCCGCTAACGCTGACCTCTGCTCTTCGCGCAAGCGCTCATCGCTGCCCTTTGCTCTTCACGCAAGCGCTCATCGCTGCCCTTCCAAAGCCCTGCTGCGCGCACCCCCGCTCTTGCCGGTGCGACGCTGGCCGCCATGACGCTGGCCGACTCTATGATGCCCTGACCCTCGCGGCGCACCGGCCGCGACCTTTTTGGGCTTCGGCGGTTTTTCAGGGGTCGGCCGCGTGCGCAGGCGGTCACGCAACGCCTCGGTGCGCGTCGGCACGTAGGGCGCGGGCAGCGGCAGGCGCAGCAGGCGGTTCACCTTGTCGTCGCGGCCCGCCCGCAGCGCCGCCACCGCCTCGGGCTCGTGGCGCGCCGCGTTGGCGATCATGCCCATGATGAAAAGCATTGTGGCCGTTGATGTTCCACCCGCCGAGATCAGCGGCAACTGAAGGCCGGTGACGGGCAGCAGTCCGATCACATAGCCCACGTTGATGAACGCCTGGCCCAGCACCCACATCGTCACGGTGGCGCACAGCAGCCGCAGGAACGGGTCGGCCGAGCGGCGCGCCACCCGCATGCCGGTGTAGGCGAACAACCCGAACAGACACAGCAGGCCGAACGCGCCGACGAACCCCAGCTCCTCGCCGATGACCGCGAAGATGAAGTCGTTGTGCGCGTTGGGCAGATAGTTCCATTTCGCGGTGCCCTGGCCGAGCCCGTCGCCGAACACACCGCCGTTGGCCAGTGCGAACTTGGCCTGACGGGCCTGGTAGCCGGAGTCCTGCGGGTCGGCACCGGGGTTCAACCAGGACCGCACCCGGTCGGACCGGTAGCCCTCTGCCACCGCCAGGATCGCCCCGGCGCTGACGGCGGCGAACAGCGAGCTCAAGAACACCCGCAGCGGCAGTCCGCCGTACCACAGCAGCCCCAGCACGATGATCGCCAGCGACACCGACTGCCCGAGGTCGGGCTGCGCGACGATCAGGGCGAGCGCCACCACCGCCGCGGGCACGAGTGGGATCAGCATTTCGCGCAACGACGCCCGCTCCATCCGGCGGGCGGCCAGCAGATGCGCACCCCAGATCGCGAACGCGATCTTGGCCAGCTCTGAGGGCTGCATGGAGAACCCGGCGATGACGAACCAGCCCCGAGATCCGTTGGCTTCCTTGCCGATTCCGGGGACCAGTACCAGCACGAGCAAGAAAATCGTGAAAGCGAAGGAGAACGACGCGGTCTGCCGCATCACCCGCACCGGAACCCGCAGCGCGACGTAGAACGCGACGAGACCGATGACGGTCCAGAGCACCTGCCGCCCGAAGATCACCCACGCCGAGCCGTCGTCGTCGTAGGACCGCACGCCGGACGCCGAGAGCACCATGATCAGCCCGAGCGTGGTCAGCAGCGCCACCACCGCGATGACGAGGTGAAACGACGTCATCGGGCGGCCCAGCCAGGCACCGACCTTGGTGCTGGACTCCTTGGCAGCCCCGGAAGTCTCGCCCCGGCGCAGAAGCCGGGCCAGCATGGCGCGCATCGCGACCTACCGGGTCGCGCCGCGCACCGCGGCGGCGAACGCGTCGCCGCGATGGGCGTAGCCGGTGAACTGGTCGAACGACGCCCCGGCGGGCGCCAGCAGCACGGTGTCGCCCGGCCGCGCCAGCCGGCGGGCCGCGTCGACGACTTCCGCCATCACCCTTTCCCCAACAGACTCACTGGCCCCTTGCACCACAGCATCGTCCCCCGTCGTGACCTCCACGACGGGGACATCCGGGGCGTGTCGCGATAACGCGTTCGCAACTGCCGCCCGGTCCCGGCCCACCAGCACCGCTGCGACCAGGCGGTTTGCCACCTGGCGCACCATTTCGTCCACCGACGCACCCTTGAGCAGCCCGCCGGCCACCCACACCACCCGGGGATAGGCCGCGATGGATGCTTGCGCCGCATGAGGATTGGTGGCCTTGGAGTCGTCGACGTAGGCGACCCCGTCCACCACGGCGACCACCTCCGCGCGGTGCGGCGCCACCCGGAACGACGCCAGCGCCTCGGCGATCGCCTCTGCAGGCACGTCCACCGCCCGGGCAAGCGCGGCCGCGCCGAGTGCGTCGAGCACGCCCACCGGCCCGGGCACCGGGATCGTCGAGGCGGCCGCCAGCGGCATCGCGTCCGCGAATGCCCGGTCCAGCAGCATGCCGTCGCGCACCCCGAGCTCGCCCTCAACGGGTTCACCGAGCCGGAACCCGACACGCAGCGTCGCCGTCGCGTCAGCCAGCAACCGCGCGGCCACCGCATCGTCGACGCCGGCGACGCCCACCCGGCCGGTCAGCGCCCTGGCCTTCGCCGCGGCGTAGTGCGCGAAGGAGCCGTGCCAGTCGAGGTGGTCCTCGGCGACGTTGAGCACCGCGCCGGCCTCCGGCCGCAACGACGGCGCCCAGTGCAGCTGGAAGCTCGACAGCTCGACCGTGAACAGCTCGGCGGGCTGGTCGAGCATGTCGAGCACCGGGCTGCCGATGTTGCCGCACAGCGCGCTGCGACGGCCGGCGGCCAGCAGCATGCCGTGCAGCATTGACGTGGTGGTGGTCTTGCCGTTGGTGCCGGTCACCACGAGCCAGCGCCGCGGCCGCCCGAACCGGCCGGACACGTCCAGGCGCCAGGCGAGCTCGACGTCGCCCCAGATGGGGACGCCGGCGGCGGACGCAGCCGCGAGCACCGGCGTCGTCGGCGAGAAGCCGGGGCTGGTGACCACTAGATCGAAGTCGGCGATGCGTGCCGCGGCGTCGGCCGTGCCGACGACCGTGGCCGGTTCGGCTAGCCGCTGCAGCGCTTTCGGGTCGTCGTCACAGACGAACAGGCGCACGCCCATCGGCGCAAGTACGGCACTCACCGCCCGGCCGGTGATCCCGGCGCCGGTCACCAGTACCCGCCGCCCGGGAAGCAGGTCGCCGGCGGCCATGTCAGTCACCGATGGCGGCGAGCCACTCGCCGTAGAAGAGCGCCACGCCGAGCCCGCAGGCGATCGCGGTCAGCAGCCAGAACCGAATGATGACAGTGGTTTCGGCCCACCCGACCAGCTCGAAATGGTGATGGAACGGCGCCATCCGGAACACCCGACGGCCCGTGGTGCGAAATGCCAGGATCTGCACTACCACCGAGGTGATCTCGGCGACGAACAGCGCGCCGAGCACCACCGCGAGAAGCTCCGTGCGGCTGGTCACCGACAGCCCGGCGATGATGCCGCCCAGCGCGAGCGAGCCGGTGTCGCCCATGAAGATCTTGGCGGGCGCGGCGTTCCACCAGAGGAACCCGACGCACGCGCCGGCGGTGGCGGCGGCGATCAGCGCCAGGTCCAGCGGATCGCGCACGTTGTAGCAGCCCAGACCCGGATGGGTGGAGCAGGCGTTGCGGTACTGCCAGAACGTGATGATCACGTATGCCGCGGTGACCATCGCCATGCATCCGGCGGCCAGCCCGTCGAGCCCGTCGGTGAAGTTCACCGCGTTCGACCACGCGCTGACCAGCACCACACAGAAGAGGACGAACAACGCCGGCACCAGCGTGACCGTGGCGATCTCGCGCACGTACGACAGCTGAGGCCCCCCAGGCGTTATCCCGTCGGCGTTGGAAAACTGCAGCACCAGGATCCCGAACAGAACCGCGGCGACGATCTGGCCGACCGCCTTGGTCGTCTTGTTCAACCCGAGGTTGCGTGCCTTGCGGACCTTGATCAGGTCGTCGACGAAGCCGACGGCGCCCAGCGCCGTGGCCAGTCCGAGGACGAGCAGCCCTGACGCCGACGGACCGTTGCCGTCGAGCGCGAGACCGACGAGTTGCGTGCCGAGGTAGCCGGCCCAGATGCCGGCGACGATCGCCACGCCGCCCATCGACGGAGTGCCGCGCTTGTGCTTGTGGCTCGGCGGACCGTCGGACCGGATCTCGTGCCCGAAGCCCTGCCGGGTGAACAGGTTGACCAGCAGCGGGGTCAGCAGGATCGACACCGTCAGGGCGATGCCGACGGCGATGAGGATTTGCCTCATCCGGTGCTATGTCGGGTGAGCGATTCGGCCAGTGCGCCCAATTCGGCCGCGTTCGACGCCTTCACCAACACGACGTCGCCGGGCGCCAGCTCGGCGCGGAGCAGGGCAAGGGCCGCGTCGGCGTCATCGACCATGGTGGCTTGCATCGTGGGTAGGCCGCCCCAGGAACCCTCGATGACCGCTCCGTGATGCATGGCGCGCATCGACCTCCCGGTTCCCACGACGACGAGTCGAGAAACATCTAATCGCACCGCCAGACGCCCGACGCGGTCGTGCTCGGAAATCGCGTCGTCGCCGAGCTCGGCCATCTCCCCAAGCACCGCCCAGCTGCGTCGCCTGCCGTCGGGCCGGTTGGCCATCCAGGACAACGCGGCCAGCCCTGCCCGCATCGAATCGGGGTTGGCGTTGTACGCGTCGTTGATCACCGTCACCCCGTCGGCGCGCGTCGTCACCGCCATCCGGTGCGCCGACACCGGGCCCGCTTGTGTGAGGGCTGCCGCGACCTGCTCGCCTGTCGCGCCGCACTCCAGCGCCACGGCCGCCGCGCACAATGCGTTGGCGACCTGGTGCTCCCCGTGCACAGCCAACTGCACCGGGACGTCAATGTCGTTGGCGCGCAGCCGAAATTGCGGTCGGGCCAGCTCGTCGAGGTGGATGTCCTCGGCCCACACATCGGCACGTGTCTCCCAGCTGATCCTCACCACACGTGCCGCGGTCATTTCGGCCATCGCGGCGACCGCAGCGTCGTCCGCGTTGAGGATGACCACGCCGGACGGCGGAACTGCTTGCGGCAGTTCGGCTTTCGTCGCCGCAATCGCGTCCCGCGAGCCGAACTCGCCGAGATGGGCAGTGCCGACGTTGAGCACCACCGCGACCGACGGCGGTGCGATCGCGGCCAGCTCCGCGATGTTGCCGGGGCGGCGCGCCGACATCTCCAGCACCAGGAAGTCGGTATCTGGCGTCGCGCGCAGCACCGTCCACGGGTGGCCGAGCTCGTTGTTGAACGACCCGGGCGGGGCCACCACCTCGCCCAGGGGCGCCAGCACCGCAGCGATCAGGTCCTTGGTCGACGTCTTGCCTGACGACCCGGTGATGCCGACGATCGTCAGCCCGCCAGCCACCAGCTCCGCTGCCACGAACGACGCGAGCCGAGCCAGCGCGGCCAGCACCGCAGCGCCTGACCCGTCGACGTCGTGCTCGAGGACGCTGGCGCGGGTATCGAGGGTTTCACTCGGTCTCACGACGATGGCAGGCACCCCGACCGGACGGGCGGCGACCACCGCGACCGCACCCGCTTGCACGGCGGCCTTAGCGTGGTCATGCCCGTCGGCGCGGGCGCCGGGCAGCGCGAGAAACAGGCCGCCGGGCGTGATTTTGCGCGAATCGAACTCGACGGTCCCGGTGACGTGCAGCCGCGCGGCGTCGGTGGCCGAGACGTCGGCCAGTTCGCCACCGACGATCTCGGCGATCTGGGCCACGGTCAAGTCGATCACGCGGTGGAGGTTATCGCGCCCAGCGCCGCAGCCAGTTCCTCGCGGTCGTCGAACGGGCGGGTGACACCGTGGGCGGTCTGCCCGGTTTCGTGGCCCTTGCCCGCGATCAGCACGACGTCGCCGGGACGCGCCCAGGCGACCGCGTGGGCGATGGCGGCGCGCCGGTCGCCGATCTCGACGACCTCCGCGTCGCTGGTGGCCTCCGCTGTCCCGGCCAGGATCGCCGCGCGGATGGTCGCCGGGTCCTCGCTGCGCGGGTTGTCGTCGGTGACGACGACGAGGTCGGCCCAAGAAGCGGCAATGCGGCCCATGGGGTTTCGCTTGCCGGGGTCCCGATCGCCACCCGCGCCGAACACCACCGCCAGCCGGCCGCCGGCCTGGCGCCGCAGGTTCTCCAGCACCGCCTGCAGCGCGCCGGGCTTGTGCGCGTAGTCGACCAACGCGATGAAACTCTGTCCGCGGTCGACCGACTCGAGCCGTCCCGGCACCTGCGCGTCGGCCAGCCCGGGCGCCGCCTGCTCGGGCGTGACGCCGAGGGCACGCAGAAGAGCAAGCGCCAGAAGCGAATTCGTGACGTTGTACCGGCCGGGCAGGCGAATCGCCACCCCGTGACGGTGACCCTCGGGGTCGACGGCGACGAACTGCTGGCCGCCGTCGGGTGTGGTGCGGATGTCGACCGCACGCCAATCCGCTTCTGCCCCTTCGCCGCTGACGGTGACAGGCTGCACCGCGCGGGCGGCCATCGCGCGACCCGCGTCGTCGTCGACACACACCACCGCCGTGGCCGCCCGCAGCGGCGAGCCGGCGTCGAAAAGCCGTGCCTTCGCGTCGAAGTACTCCTCCATCGACGGGTGGAAGTCCAGATGGTCGCGGGACAGGTTCGTGAAGCCGGCCACCGCGAACCGCACGCCGTCGACGCGCCCGAGCGCCAGCGCGTGGCTGGAAACCTCCATCACGACGGTATCCACCTGCTGTTCGACCATCGATGCCAGTAACGCTTGCAGTGCCGGGGCCTCCGGCGTGGTCAGCGCGCTCGGCTGGTCGGTGCCGTCGATGCGGATGCCGACGGTGCCGATCAGCCCGGCATGCCGGCCTGCGGCACGCAGTCCCGCCTCGACGAGATAGGTCGTGGTGGTCTTGCCGGAGGTGCCGGTGACGCCGATGACCTGCAACTTCGACGACGGGTCCTCGGACACCAGGGAGGCCGCGGCCCCGAGCACCGACCGCGGCGCCGGGTGCACCAGCACCGGCACGTCGACAGACAGGGCGGCGGCGCCCGCCGGGTCGGTCAGCACCGCGACGGCACCGGCCGCCACCGCGTCGGCGGCGAACTGGGCGCCGTGCGCGTTGGTGCCATGCAGGGCCGCGAACAGGTCACCCGGCTGCACGTCCTGGGCGCGCAGCGTCACACCGGTGACGTCACCGGTGACGTCCCCGACCAGTTCGGCGCCGATCGTCTCGGCCACTTCACGCAGCGTGACAGACACCCTGAAACCGTACCCAGGCGCGGTATCAGGCCTGCAACGTCAGCGGCGGCCCCGGATCGGGTGACAGCGGGACGTTCTCGCGCTGCAGCAGCCAGCTCGCGATGTTGTGGAACAGCGGCGCGGCCGACGACCCGGGCCTGCCGTCGGCGGCGCGGTGCGGGTTGTCCATCATGATGCCCACCACGTAGCGGGGGTCGTCGGTGGTGGTGATGCCCGCGAACGTGGTCCAGTAGACGTCGCTGTAGTAGCACCCGCAGGCCGGGTTGATCTGCTGGGCGGTGCCGGTCTTGCCGCTGATCTGGTAGCCCTCGACCGCGGCCTGCGGCCCGGTGCCCTGCTGGTATCCCATCGGATCGCGTTGCACCACCGCACGCAGCATGTTGCGCACGGTCTGCGCCGTCTGTGGCGACACCACCGGGATGCCGTCCGGCCGGGGCTCGTTGGTGCGTCTGCCGTCCGGGCCGACGACGGACCGCACGATGCGGGGCGGAACCCGCACCCCGTCGTTGGCGATGGTCTGATACATCGCGGTCATCTGCAGCAGGGTCATCGAAAGCCCTTGCCCGATCGGCAGATTGGAGAACGTCGAGCCCGACCACTGGTCGATCGGCGGAACGATGCCGGCGCTCTCGCCGGGCAGCCCGACGCCGGTGCGCTGCCCCAGCCCGAACTTGGTGAGCATGTCCGCGTAGCGCTCCGGACCGATGCGCTGGGCGAGCATCAGCGTGCCGACGTTCGACGACTTACCGAAGACACCCGTGGTGGTGTAGGCCATGGTGCCGTGCTCCCAGGCGTCGCTGACGGTGACGCCGCCCATGTTGATCGATCCGGGCACCGACAGCACTTCGTCGGGGTTGGACAACCCGAACTCGATCACCGAGGACGCGGTGACGATCTTGTTGACCGACCCGGGCTCGAACGGCGAGGACACCGGAAGGTTGCCCAGCTGCCGGTCCTCCTGCCGGCCGATGTCCTGCGACGGGTCGAACGTGTTGTCGTTGGCCATCGCCAGCACTTCGCCGGTCTTCGCGTCCAGCACCACCGCCGCGACGCTGTTCGCGCCCGCGAGCCCCTTCGCCAGCTCCACCTGCTGCTGGACGTAGAACTGGATGTCGTTGTCCAGCGTGAGCTCGACCGTTGACCCGTTGACCGCCGTGTGCCGGTTGCGGTAGCTGCCGGGGATCACCACTCCGTCGGAGCCGCGGTCGTAGGTGATCGACCCGTCGGTGCCGGCCAGCACGCCGTCCATCGCGTCTTCCAGGCCGAGCAGCCCGTGGCCGTCCCAGTCGATCCCGCCGACGATGTTGGCGGCCAGCGATCCGCCCGGATACTGGCGCAGATCCTGACGTTCGGCGCCGACCTCCGGGAACTTCGTCGTAATCGCGGTCGCCACCGCGGGATCCACCGCGCGAGCGAGGTAGACGAACGTCTCGTCGCTCTGCAGCTTCTTGAGGATGCTCGCGGCGTCTGGGCGGTTGTTCAGCCGCTGCGCTACCCCGTTGGCGATCTCGACCAGCCGTTGTGCCGGGTCGGGTGCATCGGGCTTCTTCTGTTTGGCCTCGGCAAGTTCCTTGCGAACCTTGACCGGCTGGAACGTCAGCGCCCGGGCTTGGGTGGTGAACGCGAGCTTGTCGCCGTTGCGGTCGACGATGCTGCCCCGCACCGCCTTCTCGACGTCGGTCACCTTCAGCTGGCCCGCTGCTTCCGCCCGCAGCTTGGGTGCGCCGGGCACCTGCAGGTAGAACAGCTGCGCCGCGGCGACGATCAGCAGCAGGAAAATCACCGCGTTGCCGGCCCGGTGCCGCGCGACGAACGACGCGCCCTGGCTGGTGGCCTGGACGATCGGGCGGATTCGGCGTTCCCGGGCCGAGCGCGGCGTACCCCCGCGCCGGGCGTCGGCGGCCCGACCGTCCCGTGATCGGCCTCCGCGCCTCACGTCGGCGGGACGGCGGTCGGGACTGCCACGGTGTCGGATTGTTCCGGCCCTGCCTGCGGATTCGGCGCATTTGCCGGCGGCGGCGCGTCGAGCGCCGGAGCCGCAGCGCCGGCGACATTCAACGCCGGAGCCGCAGCGCCGGCGACATTCAACGGGGGCCCCGGTAATGGACCGGTCGGAACTGGAATGACGGGCGGCGGCGCGGCCGCCGGTGTGCGGACCAGTACCTCCGGAGTGGCCGGGGTCGGCGCGCCCGCGGCCGGTGTCGCGGCGGGTGTGGGCGCGGGCCTGGTCACCATCACCGGAACCTCGGTGCGGTTGACGGGCGGCGGCGGGGGTGTCGGATCCGGCAGGGGCGTGTTCAGCGGCGGTGGCGGCGCGCCCTCGGCTGGCTTGGGTTCACCGACCACCACCCAGTTGCCGGCCGGGTCCTGCACCAGATGCGCGGTGTCCCGCGACGGGATCATGCCGAGATTGCGCGCGGCCTCGGCCAGTGCCGGTGCCGCTTGCGCTTCGAGTACCTCGCGCTCGAGAGATTCCTTCTGCTGGCTAAGCACGCGGTTGCGCTCGCGGGCGTTGCCGAGCTGGTAGGAGCGCTCGGCGGAGTCGGTTGACAGCCACAGCGTCAGAGCGAGGCCCAACCCGAGCGACCCGATCACCAGGACCACGAACGGAACCTTGGCCACCAAGGTCTGGGGCCGCAGGTCGATCGACGCCAGCCGGGCGATCAACCGCTCGCGTAGCGGCTCGCGAACAGGCTTGGGCGCCTTGGCTTTCCGTGCCTTCGCCCGCGCCTTTGCCTGGCTTGTGCTGGTCGCGCGGGCCTGCCGCCGGATCGGTGTGGTCCGCGGGCCGGACCTGGACGGGCGGTTGGCCCGCGCCGGACGGTCCAACGTCTCGCGCCTGCTCGTCATGAATCACCCTTTCCGGCAACCTTTTCCAGCGCCCGCAGCCGCACCGACGCGCTGCGCGGATTGCGCTCCACCTCCGCGGCGCCGGCCTTCTCGGCGCCGCGTGTCAACGCCACGAACTGCGGCTCGTGCCCCGGCAGTTCGACCGGCAGCCCCTGCGGCGTCCGCGACGAGGTCACTTGCGCGAAGACGCTCTTGACGATCCGGTCTTCCAGTGACTGATAGGCCATCACGACGATGCGTCCACCGGGGGCAAGCGCAGAAAGCGCCGCAGGCAACGCCGCGCGCAACGAGTCGAGCTCGGAGTTCACCGCGATCCGCAGCGCCTGAAACGTCCGCTTGGCCGGATGCCCGCCGGTGCGCCGGGCCGGAGCCGGGATCGCCTGGTAGAGCAGCTCGACCAGTTCGCCGGTGCGGCGGAACGGGCGCGATGCGCGACGACGTACCACCTGCGCGGCGATGCGGCGGGCGAAGCGCTCCTCGCCGAAGCGGTGCAGGATGTCGGCCAGCGCGGCCTCGTCGTACGTGTTGAGGATGTCGGCGGCCGTCAGCTGCGCATCCGGATCCATCCGCATGTCCAGCGGCGCGTCCGCGGCGTAGCTGAACCCGCGGTCCGGCCTGTCCAGCTGCATCGAGGACACTCCGAGGTCGAACAGCACCCCGTCCACGGGGCCGTCGACGACGTCGGCGATTTCGTCGTACCGGGCCCCCACCATGACCAGGCGGTCGGCGAACCCAGCCAACCGCTCACCTGCGGTCCGCAGCGCGTCGGGATCTCGGTCGAGCCCGATGACTTTCAGGCCGCCGAACTCGGCGAGGAACCGCTCGGCGTGCCCGCCGGCGCCCAGCGTCGCATCCACCAGCACCGCACCCAAGCCGTCGGGGCTGCGCCGGGTGAGCGCGGGGGCCAGCAACTCCACGCAGCGGTCCAGTAGGACGGGAACGTGCGGGCTCATGTCCACCGATGAGCGCTTGCGCGAAGAGGAAAGTGCCCGAGCACCCGGGTCCCTGTCCGATGACGCGAACCTGGCGCTGGGGAAGTGCGCCAGGGTCGGATCGGGCAGAGGCCACGATGCACGGGCATGCGGCTCAGCCTCCGAATCAAATAATGTCGCGCAAAGTGTCATGGGTCGCCGCGGAGAAGTCGTCTTCGTGGGCGCGCTGGTAGTCCTGCCAGGCCCGCGCGTCCCAGATCTCCAGATAGTCAACCGATCCCGTCACCACGCAGTCCTTGGTCAGGTTCGCGTAGCGCCGGTGGTCGGTGGACAGGGTGATCCGGCCCTGGGCGTCCGGGTGTTGCTCGTCGGTGCCGGCCGCCAGGTAGCGGAGGAATGCTCGCGCCTCGGGATCGCTGCGCGACGCACTCGAGGCCCGCCGCGCCATCTCCTCGAAGGTGTCCCGTGGATAGACGGCGAGGCTGCGGTCTTGGCTCTTGGTGACCATCAACCCTCCTGCCAGCGCGTCCCGGAACTTCGCGGGCAGCGTCAGCCGCCCCTTGTCGTCGAGCTTGGGCGTGTAGGTGCCGAGGAACACTCCGCGTCCTCCTGCCACGCCGTCGGAACCCCTGGGGCCCCGACATCCGCCACTTTACCCCACAATCCCCCACAACGCTCCCCATCGTACCAATTCGGCGTGTGTCTTCTCCACCTGTCCCCACGAGCGGGTTCAGGGCACACGAAAAAAGGGGCGACCCACCTGGGTCACCCCTTCAGGGGAAGGAAAATCTCAGTCGCCGAAGCGACGGCGGAAGCGGTCTTCCATGCGGCTGGTGAACGAACCGCCGGAGCCCTTGACGCGCCGCTGCCGTCCGCCTGACACCTGCCGCTCGGCCGCCTTCGACACCCGCGGCCCGGTGATCGCGAAGACGACGCCACCGAACATCACCAGGAACCCGAGCACCGAGAGAATCGGAAACCCGCCGACCATCGTGGCCTTGAACGCAACGCCGGACACCAGCATGGCCAGCCCGATGACGAAAAGTGCCGTGCCCTGGATCCGCCGGCGCGTGCTGGGCGCGCGCAGCGGGCCGCCACGCACGCTTGACGCGAACTTAGGATCCTCGGCATACAGCGCGCTCTCGATCTCGTCGAGCATGCGCTGCTCATGATCGGAGAGTGGCATTCGTCCCTCCTTGCCGCCGCTGCGATCCCGAATTGATGCCCGCGTCATCGGGCAACTGACAGTCATGATACGAGGCCACTCGGCGCCGTACCACATAGTTGATCGGCCGATTCTATAGGCATTCAAGCGCGCACGATAATGGCCTTGGCGAACGAGGACGCTCGAGGGAGGACCTCCAGGTGGCGACATTTCTGATCGATCTGTCGCCGCGCGATATGCAACGCCGGCTCGGCGACGCGTTGGCGATCTATGTCGACGCGATGCGCTACCCCCGAGGCACGGAGGACCACCGCGCGTCGATGTGGATGGAGCACAGCAGGCGCAGGGGCTGGCAGGCGGTCGCGGCGGTGGATGTCTCGCACGGCCCCAGCGGACCGCTCCCGGACGACGAGATGGTGTCCGCCCCGATGATCGGCGTTGCCTACGGTTATTGCGGCGCCCCGGATCAGTGGTGGCAGCAGCAGGTGGTGGCGGGCATGCGCCGGGCAGGGCTGGCGCCCTCCGAGATCGGCTCGCTGATGAGAAGCTACTTCGAGCTGACCGAGCTGCACATCCACCCCAGAGCTCAGGGCCGGGGGTTGGGCGAGGCGCTGGCGCGGCGGCTGTTGTCCGGCCGCGGCGAGACGTATGTGCTGTTGTCGACGCCCGAGATCCATGGGGAGGACAACCGCGCATGGCGGCTGTACCGGCGGTTGGGTTTCACCGACATCATCCGCGGACACCATTTCGCGGGCGACCCCCGCGCGTTCGCGATCCTGGGCCGCCAGCTCCCCCTCTAGGATGACCCCGTGCTCCGGCCCCGGGAATCTTCCTGCTCCTCACGTCCGCGGCGACATCGCGCGGTTCTGCTGCTGGTGCTGCTCCTGCTCGTGCCGCTGGCCACCGGCTGCGTCCGGATCAGGGCGTCGATCACGATCACCCCCGACGACAGGGTGTCCGGAACCATCACCGCGGCGTCCAAGCCGCGCAACGGCGAGGACAAGGGTCCCCAGTTCAACGGAGGCGGCCTGCCGTTTTCCGAGAAGGTCGCGATCTCCGACTACTCCAGGGAAGGCTACGTCGGGTCGGAGGCGGTGTTCTCCGACCTGACGTTCGCCGAATTCCCCCAGCTCGCGAGCATGAACCACGACGCGGCCGGGGTGGACATCTCGCTGCGACGGGCGGGTGACTCGGTGATCCTGGAGGGCCGCGCCGATCTCACGTCGTTGACCGACCCGGAAGCCGATGTGTCGCTGTCGGTTTCGTTCCCCGGCGACGTCACGTCCACCAACGGCGACCAGATCGATTCGCAAGTGGTCGAGTGGCAACTCAAGCCGGGCGTCGTGACGACGATGACCGCCCAGGCCCGCTACACCGATCCCAGCGCCCGCTCGTTCACCGGCGCGGCGATCTGGATGAGCTTGGCGGCGCTGGCCGTCGCCGCGGTGATCGGCTCTCTGGCCTGGGTCAGCCGCGACCGCTCCCCACGGTTCGCCGAACCGCACGAGCACAGCTGACGGCTAGGCCGACGCCGTCACGCCGAGGTTCGTCAGCACCTCGCTGGTGGCCCGGGCGAAGTTCAGCGTGCAGAAGTGCAGGCACGGCGCCCCTTCGGCCAGCAGCCGGGTGCTCATCTCGGTCGCCAGCTCGATGCCGATCTTGCGCACCTCGTTGCGGTTCTCCTCGGGTCCGGTGCCCGCCGCCTCGGTGAGCCGCTGCAGCAGCGGCGCCGGGATCTGCGACCCGGACAGCTCCACCTGGCGGCGCAGCACCCGCAGCGACGTGATCGGCATCAGCCCGGGAATGATCGGCCGCGAACCCAGCTCCCGGTCGACCGCGTGGACCCGGTCGCGCAGCCGCAGGTAGTCGTCGACGCCGAAGAACATCTGCGTGATCGAGTACTCGGCGCCCGCCCGCAGCTTGGCGACCAGGTTCGCGGTGTCGTGGTCGAGGTCCGTCGCCCGCGGGTGCCCCTCCGGGAACGACGCGACACCGACGTGGAAGTCGCCGAGACTGCGGATCAGCTCGACAAGCTCGACGGCGTACTCGACGCCGTCCGGATGCTTGCGCCACGTGTTGTGCACGCCCCCCTCGGGGTCGCCGCGCAGCGCCAGCATGTTGGTGATGCCGCAGTCCGCGAATGCGCCGACCAGCGCCCGCAGTTCGGCGACGCTGTGGCCCACGGCGGTCATGTGCGCGACCGGAAGCAGCGTGGTTTCGCTTGCCAGTTTCCGGACGACGCGCACGGTGCGGTCACGGGTGGAACCGCCCGCACCGTAGGTGCACGACACGAACGCCGGCCGCAGGGGCTCGAACGCCCGCGCCGCCCGCCACAGCCGCTCCTCGGCGGTCTCGTCGCGCGGCGGGAAGAACTCGACGGAGAACGGCACCCGCTGCGTGCCGACTTCGCCGATCCTGTTCACTACCGACGTCACCCGCACAGCATAGAATTCGCCATCGCGCCGTACCCTGAAGGCCGATGAGCGTCGACACTGCCGCACCGTCGGCTCTGCAACTGGCCGGCGCGGTCACCGACCAGCTTCGCGAGTACATGAGCACGCGACGCCGCGACGCCGAGTACATCGGTGCCGACTACAGCGCGCTGACCGGTGCGCTGGAGGAGTTCGTGTTGAGTGGCGGGAAGCGGCTGCGGCCGGCGTTCGCGTACTGGGGCTGGCGGTCCGTCACCGACGACGAAGACCCCGAAAACCCGCAGATGTTGCGGCTTTTCGCGGCGCTGGAGCTGCTGCACGCGTGCGCACTCGTGCACGACGACGTCATCGACGAGTCCGCCACCCGCAGGGGCCTGCCCACCGTGCACGTGCGGTTCGCCGATGTGCACCGACGCAGCGGCTGGCGCGGGTCGGCGCGTCAGTTCGGGGTGTCGGCGGCGATCCTGCTCGGCGACCTGGCGCTGGTGTGGGCCGACGACATCGTCGCCACCGCCGAGCTGTCCGGTGGCGCCCGGCGGCGTGTCCAGCGGGTGTGGGCCGACATCCGCACCGAGGTCCTCGGCGGCCAATACCTCGACATCGTCGCCGAGGCGAGCGGCGTGGACTCGATCGCGTCGGCCATGACCGTGAACACCTACAAGACGGCCTCCTACACGGTGTCGCGGCCGCTGCAGATGGGCGTGGCCGCAGCCGCCGACCGGCCCGACGTGCTGGAAGCCTTCCACGGGCTCGGCACCGATCTCGGGGTCGCCTTCCAGCTGCGTGACGACGTCCTCGGAGTCTTCGGAGATCCCGCGGTGACCGGCAAGCCCTCGGGCGACGATCTGCGCTCGGGCAAGCGCACGGTGCTGCTGGCCGAGGCCGTCGAGCGGGCCGAGACGGCGGACCCGGCCGCCGCCGAGCTCCTGCGCACGTCGATCGGCACCGAGCTGTCCGACGACCAGGTGCAGCAGTTGTGCGAGGTGATCACTTCCGTGGGTGCACTGGCCGCCGTCGAAACCCGCATCGACGCCCTGACCCGGCGCGCGGTCGACGTGCTGTCCGCCGCGCCGATCGCTGAGCAGGCGAAGATCGGTCTGCTCGAACTCGCCAGGTTGGCCGCCAACCGGTCGGCCTGACGAGCATGAACCGCCTGCGCGCCTTCGTCTCGTCCCTCGACGGCCGGCCCGCGCTGCTGGGGTGCCTCGGCGCGATGATGATCATCGCGGGCGGCCTCGGCGCGGGCAGCACGCGGCTGCACGACCCGCTGCTGGAAACGCTGCACCTGTCGTGGCTGCGGTTCGGGCACGGGCTGGTGCTGTCGTCGATCACGTTGTGGCTCGGCGTCGCACTGATGCTGGTCGCGTGGATCTGGTTGGGCCGCTGGGTGATTGACGGTCGAGCCACCGAGAGCCAGATGGTTGCCACCACCGGTTTCTGGCTCGCGCCGCTGCTGCTGTCGGTGCCGGTGTTCAGCCGTGACACCTACTCGTACCTCGCTCAGGGTGCGCTGCTGCGCGACGGGCTGGACCCGTATGTCGTCGGGCCCGTCGAGAACCCGAATGTCCTGCTGGACAATGTGAGCCCGATCTGGACGACGACGACCGCGCCGTACGGTCCTGCGTTCGTTCTGGTGGCGAAGTTCGTCACGATGCTGGTGGGCGACAATGTCGTGGCCGGCACGATGGTGCTGCGACTGTGCATGTTGCCTGGCCTTGCGCTGCTGATCTGGGCCGCGCCGCGAATTGCCCGCCACATCGGCACCAGCGGGGCTGCGGCGCTGTGGATTTGCGTGCTGAACCCGCTGGTAATCATTCACCTGATGGGCGGCGTGCACAACGAGATGCTGATGGTCGGGCTGATGATGGCCGGCATCGCGCTCACCATGGAGCGCCACCCGGTGCCCGGTGTCGCGCTGGTGGCCGCCGGTGTCGCGGTGAAGGCCACCGCCGGGCTGGCGCTGCCGTTCCTGGTCTGGGTGTGGGTGCGCCAGCTGCGTTCTGGCCGTCAGCTCGGTGCCGTGCTCGCGTTCGTAATGGCCGCCGTCGGCTCGATGGTGATCTTCGTCGCGGTGTTCGCTGTGTTGTCGGTCGCAGCCGGGGTCGGCCTGGGCTGGCTCACGGCGCTGGCCGGTTCGGTGAAGATCATCAACTGGCTCACGGTGCCGACGGCGGCGGCCAATCTGATCAACGTGGTCGGCGGCCTGTTCGTCGGCGTGCAGTTCTACTCCGTGCTCGAGATGACCCGGCTAGTGGGGATCGGGATCATCGCGGTCGCGCTGCCATTGTTGTGGTGGCGATTCCGCCATGACGACCGGGAAGCGCTGATCGGGATCGCGGGCGTCATGATCGTGGTGGTGTTGTTCGTGCCCGCCGCGCTGCCGTGGTACTACACGTGGCCGCTGGCGGTGATGTCGGCGCTGACGCAGTCGCGGGCGTGGGTCGCGGCGATCGCTGGGTTTTCGACGTGGATCATGGTGATCTTCAAACCCGACGGCTCCCACGGCATGTACTCGTGGATCCACGTCGGCATTGCCACCGCGTGCGCAGTGCTCGCGTGGCGCGCGCTGTATAAAACGGCCGAGGTCAGTACGCCAGCGCCTGCGCCCGCCGAACCACTTCTCGAGCCTGGTGAGAGTGCAGCGCATCAACCGGGCGAGCGTTCGTGACCTGCTCGCGGGTGCCGTCGCGCCTCACGGTCAGCGACTCGTCGGGCCGAAACAGCCACCGCAGGATCTCCGTGTCGCGGTAGCCGCCGTCGCGCAGCACCGCCAGCAGCCCGGGCAGGCTTTTCACCACGTGGCCGGTGTCCGTGAAGAAGATCTGCGGCACCACGACGAGACCGCCCCGGCGCACCGCGATGAGGTGCCCGTCGCGCAACTGCTGATGCACCCGTGTCACCGGGAGGCCAAGCAACTCGGCGACTCCGGGCAGGTCGTAGACCGGTTCGTCGGGATCGAGTATGTCGTCACCAGCCGGAACGCTGCTCACCGCGCCGAGTCTAGAACGCGACCCCGCCGAACTACGATGATTCCGGTGGAGGCACAGGAGGTCAGACCCGACCCGCTGGTCGGCGCCCTCCTGGACGGCCGCTACCGCATCGAGGCGGTCATCGCCACCGGAGGCATGTCGGCGGTGTACCGCGGGATCGACACCCGCCTGGACCGCCCCGTCGCGATCAAGGTTATGGACTCGCGCTACGCCGGCGATCAGCAATTTCTGACCCGGTTCCAGCTCGAGGCGCGCGCAGTCGCGCGGTTGAAAGACCCTGGGCTGGTGGCGGTTTACGACCAGGGCGTCGACGGCGGGCACCCGTTTCTGGCGATGGAGCTCGTCGAGGGCGGAACGCTGCGAGAACTGCTGCAGGAACGGGGTCCGATGCCGCCGCACGCGGTCGCGGCGGTGTTGCGCCCGGTGCTGGGCGGCTTGGCAGTCGCGCACCGCAGTGGGCTGGTGCATCGCGACGTCAAGCCGGAGAACGTGTTGATCTCCGATACCGGTGAGGTCAAGATCGCAGATTTCGGCCTGGTCCGCGCGCTCGCCGCGGCGAAGATCACCTCGGACAGCGTGATTCTGGGCACCGCGGCTTATCTGTCGCCGGAGCAGGTCAGCAGTGGTGACGCGAGCCCGCGCAGCGACGTCTACGCGTGCGGCATCCTGGTTTACGAGCTGCTGACCGGCGTCACGCCGTTCGGAGGCGACAGCCCGTTGGCTGTGGCGTATGCGCGGATGGACAACGATGTTCGACCGCCGAGTATCGTAATACAGGGCGTACCAACGCAATTCGACGATCTCATCCGTCACGCGACCGCCCGCAACGCCGCCGACCGGTTCGCCGACGCCCAGGAGATGGCCGTCGAGTTGGACAAGATCGCCGACGAACTGGGACTGCCCGAGTTCCGCGTGCCCGCGCCCCGCAACTCCGCCCAGCACACCTCAGCCGCGCTGTACCTCAGTCAGCCGCCGCGTCAGCCGACGCGGGAGATGACGCACGGTCCCCAGGGCTGGGGTAATACCGAAAGACTAAGAGCGCCAAGGCGATTCGCGGGTATCGAGTTCAGCGCATTCCAGGATGCCCGGCAGCGCGCCAAGTGGCGGGTGTGGTTCTGGGTGGCGGCGGTGCTGATTCTGACAGGCCTGGTAGCGGCCGCCGCATGGACGCTGGGCACCAACATCGACACCCTGCTCTAGTCGCGAAGCATCTCCGCGACCAGGAACGCCAGCTCCAGTGACTGCTGGGTGTTTAGTCGCGGATCGCAGGCCGTCTCGTAGCGCCCGGACAGGTCGGTGTCCGAAATGTCTTGCGCCCCACCGAGACACTCGGTGACGTTCTCGCCAGTGATCTCCACGTGGATGCCGCCCGGGTGGGTGCCCAGCGCGCGGTGCACCTCGAAGAAGCCCTGCACCTCGTCGACGATCCGGTCGAAGTGGCGGGTCTTGTACCCGGTGGACGACTCGTGGGTGTTGCCGTGCATCGGGTCGCACTGCCAGATCACCTGATGGCCGGTGGCCTGCACCTTCTCGATGATCGGCGGCAGCAGATCCCGCACTTTGTTGTTGCCCAACCGGCTGACCAGCGTCAACCGCCCCGGCTTGTTGTGCGGGTCCAGCCGCTCGACGTACTCGACCGCCAGCTCCGGTGTCATCGTCGGGCCGATCTTCACGCCGATTGGGTTCGCGATCACCTCTGCGAACGCCACGTGCGCGCCGTCGAGCTGGCGGGTGCGCTCCCCGATCCACACATAGTGCGCCGACAGGTCGTACAGCCCCGGCTCACCCGCCTCATTCTCGCCGAGCCGCAGCATCGCCCGCTCGTAGTCGAGCACCAGCGCCTCGTGCGATGCGTAGATCTCGGCGGTCTGCAGGTTGCGGTCGTCGACGCCGCACGCGCTCATGAACGTCAGCCCGCGGTCGATCTCACTGGCCAGCGCCTCGTAACGGGCACCCGCCGGCGACGTGCGGACGAACTCGCGGTTCCAGTCGTGCACCAGGTGCAGCGACGCCAGGCCCGACGACGTGAGCGCGCGGACCAGGTTCATCGCCGCGCTGGCATTCGCGTAGGCACGCACCAGGCGCGACGGATCGTGTTCGCGCGCGGCCGCATCGGGGGCGAACCCGTTGATCATGTCGCCGCGGTAGGACCGAAGATCGAGTGCGTCGATGTCCGACGATCGCGGCTTCGCGTACTGACCCGCGATGCGTGCGACCTTGATCACCGGCATGCTCGCGCCGTAGGTCAGCACCACCGCCATCTGCAGCAGCGCGCGGATGTTGCCGCGGATGTGCGGCTCGGTGTTGTCGACGAACGTCTCGGCGCAGTCGCCGCCCTGCAGCAGGAACGCCTTGCCCTGCGCGACATCGGCCAGCTGGCCGGCCAGCTTCTGGATTTCGGACGGGACCGTGACCGGAGGCACGCTTTCCAGCACCGTGCGCATCGCCTTCGCCTGGTCCGCCGGCCAGCTGGGCTGCTGGGCAGCCGGTTTGGCCAGGGCCTCGTCCAGCCGCGCACGCAGATCCGCGGGCAGCGGCGGCAGCGACGGCAGCTGGTCGATCGGGATGTCGACGGTCCAGTTCACCCGTCTATGGTAACGAGCCGGGGTCGATGAGTCGGAATCGCCGCAGTGCCTCGCGGGCGTCGACGAGCGCGTCGTGGGCGTCGTGGGCCCGCGGTCGCAGCGGCGGGCTGCCGCGGTCCTCCCAGTGCTGGCGGAGCTCGCGGGTGAACCGCGGGATGGCCGGCGGCAGCGCGGTCATCGGGCCCCACAGCTGGCACAGCGCGACGTGGTCGTAGGCGCCGATCCAGGCCCACAGCTCGATGGGCTCGTCCCCGTCGATGTCGAAGAAGTCCTCGAGGTCGCTGCGGATCTGGCCCCGGGAGCGCCAGATCTGCGACGACGGCGGCGGCAGCTTGGGCAGCACATGGGTGCGCACCCAGCGGCCGGCTGACTGCGGGTCGAATTCCGTTGATACGGCGTAGTATTCGCGGCCATCCTCGGCGGCAACGCCGATGGAGATCAGGTCGACGAGGCGACCGTCGTCGATGAACTCGGTGTCGTAGAAGTACCTCACGCGGCCACTCGCCGGGGCGGGGTGGCGGCATGGATCTCGCGGTCGAGTTCTTCGTCGACCCGTGCGTCGTCGGGGAACCGCGGCATGCCGGACACCGCGTCCTGCAACCACAGCTTGGCCTGGACCACCGGGCGGCGCATGTACCGCTCCCGCTCCAGCGCCCGATGCATCTTCCGCGGTCGGATGGTGTAGCGCCACCGCGCCCACGGCGCGTGCGGACGGGACAGCCGCAGCGCGCCGACCAGCAGCAGCGGGCTGATGAACATCCCGACGAGCCCGGTCCACACCTTGCCCTTCATCAGCACGACCACCGCCAACGCAAGCGTGGCCAGCGCCATCAGCACCACGGTCGTCCTGGCCAGGACCGAGTGGTCGTCGCGCCAGATCCCGATGTCGAAGAACGACAGCGGGTTGAAGCCCAGGATCAGCAACCCGGCCACCGCGACCGCCGCGAACACCGCGTCGACTGATGTGCGCCCGTCCTCGGACCAGTACACGTCCTCCAAATGCAAGATCAACGCGAATTCGTCCAGCACCAGCGCCGCACCGATTCCGAAAACGATTGCTGCGGCTGTGAATTCGGGTACTCCGCCGTCGACGGCCAGTGTCACCATCGTGATGCCGGAGATCATCACCAGAACCACCCCGATCACCACGTGGTGGATGTGCAAGCCTCCGTGGCCGATGTTGCGCGGCTGCCACCACTTGCGCGGAGCGTCGCTGTTGGCATGGGCGCGGATGTACCGCACGACGGTTCGGGTCACCAGGAACGTGAGAAGAAATGCGATCAGGCACCACAGCAGGGGCAACCGCCCCCGCGACACGACGTCGAAGTCCAGCGTGAGGTGCACGCCCGGTTACGCGGCCGCCGACTGCTCGATGTGGTCTTCGACCTTGCCGTCCTTGACGTCGGCCGCGTACAGGTCGACGTACTCCTG
>DASWBF010000519.1:0-7179 GCA_036390735.1 Mycobacterium sp.
GCTCGCACCGACGCGGATCTGGTGGTCGGTGAGCCGGGTGACGGCTGGCGCGTCGCGATGGGCACGCTGACGTTCGAGCGCGGCGTGTCGACGCTCGGGCAGCAAATCGTCTATTCGCGAGAGCTTTCCGGCATCGCGGAGTTGGCGCAGCGCAACGGGGCGGCCGACGACCCGCTGATCCGCGAAAGGCTGGCCCGGGCATGGGTTGGGCTGCGCGCGATGAGGTCGTATGCGCTGGCCACGATGGATGTCGAGAGACGCCGGAGCCGCATGGCCGGCGACATCTACAAAGGCCAGGACAACGTGTCGAAGTTGTTGTGGGCCAACTGGCATCGCGATCTCGGCGAGCTGGCGATGGACGTTCTCGGCAAAGCCGGTATGGCCTTGAAAGGCGGAGATTTCGACGAGTGGCAGCGGCTGTTCCTGTTCTCGCGCGCGGATACGATCTACGGCGGTTCGAACGAAATCCAGCGCAACATCATCGCCGAGCGGGTGCTCGGCCTGCCCCGGGAGGTCAAGGGCGCGTGAGCTTGTCAACGGTCCCCAAAGAGATTGAGGGACATGGACTTCTGACCGGAAAGGTCGTCGTCGTCACAGCCGCGGCCGGTACCGGAATCGGATCGGCGGTCGCCCGTCGAGCGCTGGCCGAGGGCGCAGATGTCGTCATCTCCGATCACCACGAGCGGCGGCTCAGCGAAACCCGGGACGAACTGACGAAGCTCGGGCTCGGCCGGGTGGAGAGCGTGCTGTGCGACGTGACGTCCAGCGTGCAGGTCGACGCGCTGGTGGCGTCGACG
The DNA here is from genome assembly GCA_036390735.1 of Mycobacterium sp. Lineage (GTDB taxonomy): Bacteria > Actinomycetota > Actinomycetes > Mycobacteriales > Mycobacteriaceae > Mycobacterium. The sequence goes on from DASWBF010000519.1 coordinate 798, forward strand.
ACCGCGCGGATGGGTCGCCTCGACGTGATGGTGAACAACGCCGGGTTGGGCGGGCAGACGCCCGTCGTCGACATGACCGACGACGAGTGGGACCGGGTGCTGAACGTGACGCTGACGTCCGTCATGCGGGCCACTCGCGCTGCGCTGCAATATTTTCGGGATGCTCCCCACGGCGGCGTGATCGTCAACAACGCCAGCGTGTTGGGTTGGCGAGCGCAGCACTCGCAGTCGCACTACGCCGCCGCGAAGGCGGGCGTGATGGCGTTGACGCGGTGCAGCGCGATCGAAGCCGTCGAATACGGGGTGCGGGTCAACGCGGTGTCGCCGAGCATCGCCCGGCACAAGTTCCTGGAGAAGACGAGCTCCACCGAGTTGCTGGACCGGCTTTCCGAAGGCGAGGCGTTCGGCCGGGCCGCCGAACCGTGGGAGGTCGCCGCCACGATCGCGTTCCTGGCCAGTGACTACTCGAGTTACCTTACCGGCGAAGTGATTTCGGTATCGAGCCAGCACCCATGACCAGCCAGCCAATTAGTCGACGCGACGAGCTTCTCGAGCTCGCTGCGACCATGTTCGCCGAGCGGGGCCTGCGCGCAACCACGGTGCGTGACATCGCCGACCGGGCCGGCATCTTGTCGGGCAGCCTCTACCACCACTTCGCGTCGAAAGAGGAGATGGTCGATGAGGTGCTGCAAGACTTCCTCGACTGGTTGTTCGCCCGGTATCAGCACATCATCGACACCGAGCCGAACCCGCTGGAACGTTTGAAGGGCCTGTTCATGGCGTCATTCGACGCGATCGAGCATCGGCACGCGCAGGTGGTGATCTACCAGGACGAAGCCAAGCGGCTTCTGCCGCAGCCGCGGTTCGCGTACCTGGAGGACCTGAACCGACAGCAGCGGCAGATGTGGGTCGACGTGCTGCAGCAGGGCATCAAGGAAGGCCATTTCCGGCCCGACCTGGATGTGGATCTGGTGTACCGGTTCATCCGCGACACCACATGGGTTTCGGTGCGCTGGTATCAGCCCGGCGGACCATTGACGGCTGAACAGGTTGGCCGCCAATATCTTTCAATCGTCCTCGGCGGAATCGAAGCCGAGCAGGAAATCTAGAGGAGTTCGACATGCCCGAGGCGTACATCATCGACGCTGTGCGTACTGCCGTTGGCAAGCGCAACGGCGGCCTGGCCAAGGTGCACCCGATCGACTTGGGCGTGCACGCTTTTCGCGGTTTGTTCGATCGTGTCGACGTGGATCCGGGCGTTGTCGACGATGTGATCGTCGGCTGTGTGGACGCGATCGGCGGGCAGGCGGGCAACATCGGGCGCAACGCGTGGCTGGCCGCGGGCTATCCGGAGGAGGTGCCGGGCGTCACCGTCGACCGCCAATGCGGCTCGAGCCAGCAGGCTATTTCCTTCGGCGCCCAGGCGATTCTGTCCGGTACCGCCGACGTCATCCTCGCCGGCGGCATGCAGAACATGAGCCAGATCCCGATCGCATCGGCGATGGTGGTCGGCAAGGAGTTCGGCTTCACGTCGCCGACGGGGGAGTCGGAGAACTGGCGCCATCGCTATGGAGACGAGGAGATTTCGCAGTTCCGCGGCACGGAGCTGATCGCCGAGCGGTGGAACCTGTCCCGTGAGGAGATGGAGCAGTACGCGCTGACCAGCCACCAGCGGGCGTTGGCGGCGATCAGAGCGGGCCACTTCGACAACGAGATCATCGGGGTGGGCGAGTTCCGCATCGACGAGGGGCCGCAGGAGACGTCGCTGGAGAAAATGGCCTCGCTATCAACACTTTCCGAGGGCGGCAGGCTGACCGCGGCGGTGGCCAGCCAGATCTCCGACGGCGCCAGCGCGGTGCTGCTGGCCTCGGAGCAGGCGGTGGCCGATCACAAGCTCAAGCCACGCGCGCGCATCCACCACATCAGCGCACGCGGCGCCGACCCGGTGTTCATGCTCACCGGCCCGATCCCGGCCACCCGGTACGCGCTGGAGAAGACGGGCCTTTCGATCGACGACATCGACGTTGTCGAGATCAACGAGGCGTTCGCGCCGGTGGTGATGGCGTGGCTGAAGGAGATCAAGGCCGACCCGGAGAAGGTCAACCCGAACGGCGGGGCCATCGCGTTGGGACATCCGCTCGGCGCAACCGGGGCGAAGCTCTTCGCGACGATGCTCAACGAGCTCGAGCGCACCGGCGGTCGCTACGGCCTGCAGACGATGTGCGAGGGCGGCGGCACCGCCAACGTGACGATCATCGAACGGCTGTAGCCCGTTGGCGCGAGCGTGCGTGTCTGTGCCCCGACGCCGACGAATGACGTACAAGGGCGCACGCTCGCGGGCGGTGAACGTGCATCGATGACCACACACTTAGCAGCGTGTCGATGTACGCACGCTCGCGCGGTGACGGGCCGCACAGTCGACGAGATGGCTTGGCGACGAAAGCTATTGCGCGAGCACAAGTACCAGCCCGCCGAGTGCGACGATCCAGCTGGCGAAGCTGCCCACGAGGAAGTATTCGGTGATGTCGTCGATTCCGATCGTCCCGTTCTCGCGGGCCTTCTGCGCGTTGATCTCCGGGAACCGGATGATGCTCTTCGCCGCCACCACGGCCGACGCCGCCGCCAGCTGCCCGCCCAGCCCCAAACCCAAGATCAGCAGCCGCTCCATCGGCCCGAGCAGCCGGCCGCCCTTGAGCCGGTCCGACGGCTGCGGCTGGCCGGCGGGCCGCACCGCCCCAACCGACCCCAGCACCAGCCGCACCAGTTGATTGCCGGTCACCAGCTGCAGGAGCACGACGCCGACGGCCATCAGCAGCTGTGTAGGTGGCACCGCCCCAAACGGCAGGGGGGCCCACGTCATCCATCGCGCGACGATCCCGCTTACCGGAGATCCCCAGCCGGACAATGCAATTAGTGTTGCAGCGGCGATGAAGAACACGACAAGCGGTGCGATCACATGCTTGCCAGTGCGCTCGGCGCATCGGCACAGCACCCGCCACACCACTGTGGCCGCCGCGGCGACGATCAGCAGCGCGATATCGCCGACGTGCCACAGTGCCGACAGCGCCGCGACGGCAACCACGATGATCGGGCCGACGGCCGCTGCCACCCATGGCAGGCGAAAGTTGCGGCACGCGTCGGTGATTCCCATCGCGACGAGCATGACGGCGAGCGCGCTCACGTGACGCTCCGCAGGTGCTCGGATGCCAGCACGATCAGGTCGAGGCCATCGCGACCAGCGCGTTGCGAAACTGCGGACGGGCTGATCCCCTCCGCCTGCGCGATGTCTTTCTTCGGTTGGTTCTTCATCAGCCCTCGGAGGATCCGCAACGATCGATCATCGAGTGATCCAAGCAGATGGTCCCGACACATCAGGGCCGCGTTGATCGCGTCGACGTCCTCGCGGTTGCCGCTCGAGCGGAACGTCGTGCGCACTAGCGCCAGGCCCGGTCGTTGCTGCGCCGCCGCCGTCTGCTCGATCGCCTCGCGCGCTGCCCACCACCCCGGTCCATCCTGAATCCGGGCCTGCTCGTCGAGCACCGTCACCTCACCCCAGCCCACGCCGAACCGGACATCGATGTCAGGCGCGACCGCCAGCCGCATCCGAAGCGCCGCGTCGATTGCATCGCCTACGGTCGGGTAACTGCCCTGGAATTCATCGCCGACTGTGAACGCCGGCGGATCGATGGCCGTCGCGGCGACGGTCTTCAGTGCCACCGTCAGCCGCCGGTGAAGACCGCGACGGTCTGCGGCGTGACGGGAACCGACCACATCACCGATCAGCGCAGCACGCGGAACGGCGGTTGAAGCGCTACCGTTCATTGCAGTCATATGAAGAGCATAGCTTAAGTAGCCGAAATTTTAGCTATAAGCTAAAGAGAGCTACATCGTCAGCACCATTCGGTAACGCGCCCGGCCCTGCTCCATCGCCGCGTACGCGTCCGCTGCCTCGGCAAGCGGCCGTTCCTCGATCCGGGCGCGCACACCGGACAGGACGGCGAAGTCCATCGTCTCCTCGACGTCGCGCGCTGTGCCGGACGGGTGGCCGCTGACGCTGAGCGCCGGCATGATCAGCTGCGCCGGGCTGATCGGTAACGGTTCCGCGGCGACGCCGACGATCACAAGCTGCCCGCGTGGCTGCAACCCTCCGACCGTCTGACCGATCGCTTGCGAGTTCCCCGCGGTAGCCAGTACCGCCGTGACTCCGCCGAGCGCCTGCAGCGCTTCGCTTACATCGCCAGCGCTGGAATCGACGTAGTGGTGGGCACCCAGCTCGCGGGCGTCGTCGGCTTTGTCTCTGCCGCGCGCGATCGCCACGGTCTCGAAGCCCATCGCGCGCGCGAACTGCACCCCGAGATGGCCCAGGCCGCCGATTCCCAGCACCGCCACTCGGTCGCCGGCAACAGCGTTCGTATGCCGAAGCGCGTTATAGGTGGTGACGCCCGCGCACCCCATCGGCGCCGCTTCGGCGTACGACAGCGCGTCGGGTATCCCGGCCGCGGCGTTGGCTGGCACGATCACGGACTGTGCATAGCCGCCGGGATACTGGACGCTTGGCACCTGCATATTCTCACAGTGAATGAAAAGGCCCTTGCGGCAAGGGATGCAATGGTTGCAGTGACCGCCGAACCATCCGACGGCCACTCGGTCACCGATCGAGAAGTTGTCGACGCCCTGGCCCACCTCAGCGACCGCGCCCGCGATCTCATGCCCGGGAGTCAACGGGAACGAAACACCAGGAAAGGCGCCATTGACGATCGCGCGGTCGGTGCCGCAGACACCGCACGCCGCGACGTCGATGCGGATGTGATCGCGGTCCGGTGACCGGGTCTCCAGGTCCCTTAACTGCAGTGGGCCGCCGGTGGAGTCCACCAGAACCGCTTGATGTGTGGCCATTCGGCCAAGCTACTCCACGAGCGCGGCGGCGGCCTGCAAGTGCTTCACGGCATCGGCGACGATCGACTCGATCAACTCCGCACACGACGGCAGATCGTCGAGGATTCCGGCCACTTGGCCCGACGCCAGCACACCGGCATCCGTGTTGCCCTCGACCAGACCGGCTCGCAGAAGCATGGGCGTGTTGGCGGCCATCAACACCTGCGACCAGGTCAGTTCCTTGCCGTGCCGCATCGCCAGCCCGTCGCGGACCATCGTCCGCCACGTCATTCCCGACATCTTCTTGAACTTCGCCGCATTACGCACCGCCGCAGCGAAACCCTTGACGCGCGAACCACTTTCCAGCCGATCGACCAGCGACGTGCGCAACACCCGATGCGGCATGCCGTCGACGCGAGTCGACACCACCGTGCCGTCCAATCCGGCCTGCAGATAGCGCTCCTTGACGGCATCGGGCACCGTCGAATCTGACGTCAACAGGAACCGAGTGCCCATCGCCACGCCCGCCGCACCGTACGACAGCGCCGCGGCCAACCCGCGTCCGTCGAAGAAACCGCCGGCCGCCACCACCGGAATGTCGACCGCGTCCAGCACCGACGGCAACAGCAGCGTGGTCGCCACCGGTCCGGTGTGGCCGCCACCCTCACCGCCCTGCACGATCACCGCATCGGCGCCCCACGACGCCACTTTGCGGGCATGCTTGGCCGCGCCGACTGACGGAATCACTACCACCCCAGCGTCTTTCAGGCGAGCGATCAGTTCCTGCCGGGGCGCCAATGCGAACGACGCCACCTTCACACCCTCGCGGATCATCAGCTCCACACGGTCGTCGGCGTCCGACGCATCGGCACGGATGTTGACACCGAACGGCCGATCTGTGGCCGCCTTCACTTTGCGTATCGCAGAGGCCAGTTCGTCCAGCGTCATCGTCGGCGACGCCAGGATGCCCAGACCGCCCGCGTTCGCGGTCGCAGACACCAACCGCGCACCGGCCACCCATCCCATCCCGGTCTGCACCACGGGATGTTCACTGCCGACCAGGTCGGTCAAGCGGGTGTGCAGCCTCATACTCGTACTTCCTTGTCCCGCAGCTTCTTCGGGTCGATGACCTTCTGAATCAGGTCCAGCTCGTCGCCTTTGGGTAACCGGGTGCGGTCCGCCTCGGCCAACCCGTGCACCTCGAACGAGGTCGCCTCCCGCACGTGTTCCGCAGTGACACCGGGGTGCAATGACACCGCGCGCATCGTGTGATCGGGGCCGCCGAAGTCGAAGACGCCGAGATTGGTGACGACGCGGCGGACATCCATGTAGCGGAAGGCCGGATTGGCCGGGTCGACCTTGTCGTAGCCGATGCCGGAGACGACGTCCACCTCGTCGCAGAACACTCGCGGTGAGTGGTTGCCCACCCAGTAACTGGTGGCGTGGTTGATCGTGTTGCCGGGAGCGCCACGCACACCGAACATTTGCCGCGTCGGGTGCTGCAGCG
>DASWBF010000520.1:0-10724 GCA_036390735.1 Mycobacterium sp.
CCGGAACCGCCTCGGGCGTGCAGACGGGGAGTCCGATACCGGGCCCGGTCACGTTCAAGATCGTCGCGAGATGCTGACCGGCCGGAACGAGCGGTTGAAACCGCGAGAGCGGGGTCGTCGGTTCACCATCGAGGACAGTCAGGAGTGGACGAGATGACGGCGATCGACAGCTGCCCCGGGTGCGGCTATCCGAAGTTCGGTCCTGGTCTGTGTGCGTACTGCCAACCGGTGCTGGCGCTGGATCAAGACAGTCGCATTCCGGCACGAGAATCAGCTGGCGGAGGAGCAGCAGCGGGGTTCGGTGACGATATGGCCGCCGTGCCCGCGGTGTGACGGGCCGCAGCCGCCTTTACAAAAATTTTGAAATACTGTCACGCTCGACTCATGCCGGGCCACTATGAAGCGTGCAGGGGTGATCGAGGACGGAGCCGCCGGTGGATTTCTCCCGCGTAGAACTGTCCGATGACGACCGGGCTTTCCTTGACGAGGTTCGGACCTTTCTCGCCACCCACATAACCGACGAAGTGCGCCGGTGCGACCGCGAGACCGGCGACAACTTCGACGAAGCCGTGCATCTGGCCGCGGGCGCCGCAGGTTACCTCGCGGGCGAGTTGAAGTCCGAATCCGACGGCGGGTTCAGCCCGGTGCGCCGGCGCATCTGGGAGCTGGAGAGATGCCGGGCGCGCATGCCGTGGTTTCACACGGGTACGACGGTCATGATCGCGCGGATGGTGGCGCCGTTTGCATCGCCGGAGATCAAGGACGAGATCCTCTCAGGTGTGCTGTCCGGCCACGTCCGACTGTGCCTGGGCTTCACGGAGCCCGACGGTGGCTCGGATGTCGCAACATGCAAGACCCGGGCGGTGCGTGACGGTGACGGCTGGATCATCAACGGGTCGAAGATGTTCACGTCCAACGCACACCACAGCCAGTACGTCTTTCTGCTCACCAATACCGATCCGGATGCGCCAAAACACAAGAGCCTGACCATGTTTCTGGTCCCGCTCGATACGCCCGGCATCGAGATCCAGGGCATCCGAACCGTGGACGGCGACCGAACGAACATCACCTACTACAGCGATGTGCGCGTCGACGACAAGTATCGGCTGGGTGAGGTGAATGGTGGCTGGACGGTGCTGCGTGCGGCGCTGAACGTGGAACACGGCGTCGTCGAGCGCGACGCCGCGGGCCTGCAGAAGATCGCGACCATGTCCGAACACGGCTCACTGACGGCCGAGGCGGTGGACAACGTCGCCGCGATTGCAGCCAAAAAAGATGCGAACGGCCGGCGACTGCTCGACGACCAGTCCGTCACATACCGGCTCGGCCGCAGCATTGCCCGGATGGAGGCTGCGCTCAGCACACCGGAGATGTTCGGGCGTGTTGCGATCGCGCAAACGATGCGCGACGTCAGCCCCGACCTGATGGACATCCTCGGCGTCGCGTCGAGCCTGCCCATCGATGCCGACAGGGCCGCCGATGACGGAGCGGCGGAGTACATCTTCCGGCTGGCATTGCCCACCGGCGTCTATGGCGGCACCCTGGAGGTGTTCCGCAACATGATCGCCGAACACGCCCTCGGCCTGGGCCGCCCCAACTACTCCGCGCCGGCGAAGCGGTAATCGGTTGGGGCGCTAGGCGTCCGGCCCGACCTTGTCCTTTTGCGCCGGAGTAACCGGCGGCGCGGTCCGCCAGTTCGGCAGGCCGTCCTCTTCGAGGCCGACGGGGTAGTTGTTGTCGTGTACCCAAGCCCAGTGAGCGTGGTTGAGCTGGTGGAGCGTGAAACACGCGTTGAGCGCGTTGTAGAAGCCCATGTTGTCGACGCTTTGGTTCACCGCCTCCTTGGCGAGCAGCGCAGCCATCGTGGGGACCTTCGCGATTCGGCGAGCGAACTCCAGTGTCTTGTCGCCTAACTCGCTCCCCGGAAAGATCTTCGACACCATGCCGAGCTGGTATGCGTCTTCGACGGTCATGGAATCACCGGTGAGCATAAGCTCTTTGGTCTTCCGGGGCCCGAATTCCCAAGGGTGGGCGAAATACTCGACGCCGCACATGCCCAGCCGGGTACCGACGACATCTGCGAAGCGGGTGCCTTCGGCGGCGACGATGAGATCGCAGGCCCACATCAGCATCAGCGCCGCGGCGTAGACCTCACCGTGGACCTGGGCGATGGTGATCTTGCGCAGGTTGCGCCAGCGGCGGGTGTTGTCGAAGAAATGGTGCCACTCCTGCAGCATCAGCATTTCCGCACCCTGGCGGGTCGCACCTTTCATGCGGAAGCTGGGGTGCTGGTCGGGCCCGGGCGTGTACTCGGCGCGGGACACACTCGACCCCAGGTCGTGACCGGAGGAGAACATCGGCCCATTCCCGCCCAGAATGACCACCCGGACGTCGTCATCGGCTTCCGCCGCCAGAAATGCGTCGTTCAGTTCGACGAGCATCCCGCGGTTCTGCGCATTCCGCGCTTCGGGGCGGTTGAGCATGATCCGGGCGATACGGCCGTCGTCGAGCCGTTCATAGGTGATGAAGCGATAGTCCTGTGACATAGCCGCATCCTATGCACGCGAGAACCACATCCTCCAAAAAGGAGCATCCTGTTCACCGAGCGCGGGACCTCGGCGTTACCGTCTTCCTGTGACTACCTCAGCGTTAGCGATCACCGACGAACACCGCGACCTCGCCGAATCAGCGGTTGGGCAGCTGAGCAGGCTCGACAGCCGCGCGGCGGCTCGCGCGACGTTAGACGGTGGCTCATCCCATCCGGCCGAGATCTGGACCGCGGCGGCCGTGCTGGGCTGGAACGGTCTGGCGGTCGCCGAGGAGCACGGCGGCTCGGGATTCGGGCTGTCCGAGCTGGCGATCGTGCTCGAGGCGCAAGGCCACGAGCTGTGCCCCGGGCCGTTCCTGCCGACCGTCTCGGCATCGTTGGTCATCAACCGCAGCGGTTTGGATTCGCTTCGCGCTCAATTGCTTCCGGGTCTCGCCGACGGCAGCACGGTGGGTGCGTTGGGGTTGTCCGGCAGCGTGGCCGTGGGCTCGGACCTGGTGGTGAGCGGCGAGAGTCCCGCGGTGCTGGGCGCGCCCGACGCCGACGTGCTGGTGATCGCCGCCGGCGACGACGTCGTCGTGGTCGATGCCGCCGCGGACGGGGTGACCGTCACCGCGGCGGAGGCGCTGGACACCACCCGCAGCATCGGCACCGTCGCGCTACGCGAGGTCACGGTGCCCGAAGACCGGGTGCTGCGCGGTGTGGCCCGCCGGGCGCGCACGGTGTTCTGGATCCTTGCCGCCGCGGAGGCCGTCGGAGTCAGCTGGGCCGCCCTGGAGATGGCGCGGGACTACGCAAAAGTGCGTGAGCAGTTCGGCCGGACCATCGGCACGTTCCAGGCGGTCAAACACCATCTCGCGAACATGTTGGTCAACGCGGAGGTGGCCACGGCCGCCGCGTGGGACGCCGCCCGCGGCGACGACTTGGACAGCGCCGCATTCGCTGCCGCAGTGTCCGCCACACAAGCGATTCGTGCGCAGATCTTCAACGCAGAGCACAACATTCAGCTTCACGGTGGCGTCGCATTCACCTGGGAGCACGATGCGCACCTATACCTACGGCGTGCCCGTTCTCTAGCGGCGGTGATGGCCGATTGCGCCGACCCACAGGTCGATATCGTCGACGCGCAGCGCAGCGGGATGGCACACGGCGCGTCGTTCACGCTGCCGCCGGAGGCGGAAGGCTATCGGGCGCAGGCACGCGAAGCCGCCAGCAAGATCCGTTCACTACCGGCGGACCAGCAGCGCGATGCGCTCGTCGACTCCGGTTATCTCGTACCGCACTGGCCGAAGCCGTGGGGCAGGGGAGCCGACGTCGTCGAGCAGTTGGTGATCGAGGAAGAGTTCCGCGGTGTCGACATCCCGGACATGGGAATCACTGGGTGGGTGACGCTGACCGTCGCGCAGGCAGGCACCGAGGAGCAGCACGAGCGCTGGGTGGAACCTGTGCTGCGCGGCAAGGAAGTGTGGTGCCAGCTGTTCTCGGAACCGGGCGCGGGTTCTGACGCTGCGGCCGTACGCACCGCCGCAAAGCGCGTGGACGGCGGGTGGCAGGTCAGCGGGCAGAAGGTGTGGACCAGCCTTGCCAGGCAATGCCAATGGGGTCTTGCGACGGTGCGCACCGACCCGGACGCGCCCAAGCATGCCGGTGTCACGATGATGGCCATCGACATGAACGCCCCTGGCGTGCAAGTGAAACCGCTGCGGGAGATCACCGGCGACTCGCACTTCAACGAGGTGTACTTCGACGACGTGTTCATTCCGGACTCCGACGTGGTGGGCGACGTCAACCGCGGCTGGTTGGTGGCCCGTGCGACGTTGGGCAACGAGCGCATCTCGATCGGCGGTGGCTCGTCGGGCACGGTCGCGTTCACGGTCGACGACCTGATCAAGCTGCTGGACAGCGCGCCCGCCGCGACCGCGGCGGCCCATGTGCGGCAGACCGGTGCGGTGATCGCCGATTTCCACACGCTGCGGCTGCTCAATCTGCGCCGGGCGAGCCGAGCGATCGCCGGCGCCGAACCGGGGCCCGAAGGCAACGTGACCAAGCTGGTGCTGGCTGAACAGTCCCAACGCCTGACCGAGCTGGGCATGGAGTTGGCCGGCACGGCTGCCGTGCTCGGGCAGATGCCGAAGCTGCTGCAGTCGTACCTGGGCGGTCGCGCGATCACGATCGCCGGCGGCACGTCAGAGATCTCGCGCAACACGATCGCCGAACGCATCCTCGGTCTGCCGCGAGACCCTCTGCTGAAATAGCGGGCCATCACATCGTCACGTGAGCGGGAGAAGGCGATGCGAACATAATTACTGCTGTCTGTAAACTTGCTGCTGAGTGCATTCCTGCGATAAGTTGTAACGCATGGATGAACCCCGGTGGCAGCCGCCACAACGCCCGGCGTGGGTGACCTTGCTGAACCGAGTGGGCGTCACTCTCGGTTCACCGGCAGCGCTGGTGCCCCTCGATGAGCAATCGCTTCTCGAAGCGGCGAAGGCGGCGACCGGTCTCGAGGACTTCGGTGGCGATGAATGGCGGAGGCCGTTCCGAATCTTATTGGCCGACATCGAAAATGAAGCAAACCTGACTCTTGCCGGCCGGCTGCTGACGCGCTACGACTTAGTCCGTTCGCTCATCGTCCGCTTACAGATGGCCGAGACCGAGAAGCGCCACCCCGAGATCCTCGAACAACCCGTCGAGGCACCGATCTTCATCACCGGCATGGGCCGCACGGGTACGAGCATCTTGTATGAGCTGATGGCGCAGGATCCGCGCATGCGGGCGACTTTGGGTTGGGAACTGCGCTTTCCCGGGCACGATGACCGCCGCATCGCCGACGTGGCCGCGGAAATCGACCTGTGGCTCGAGGTCGTCCCGGAGTTCAAGCCGATCCACGAGATGTCCGCCGAAGGAGCCGACGAGGACGTCGTCGGTGAAATGCACGAGTTCATGTCGCAGGTGTTCACCGCGACGCACCGCGCCCCGAACTACGAGGCGTGGTTGGTGGGCAGCGGCATGGCGCAGGCGTTCCGGTTCCACCGGCGCCTTCTGCAGCACCTGCAATGGAAGACACCCGGGCGCGTCATCGTGAAGGGCCCGTCGCACATCTCCTGCTTGCCAAGCCTTTTCGCCGAGTACCCGGACGCCCAGGTGATCATGACGCACCGTGATCCGCTCAAGGTCATGGCGTCGACCGCAAACATGTTCGCCACACTGCGCTGGCAGCGCTCGGGCCGAGTGAACTACGCCGAGATCGTCCAACCGCTCGCGCTGGGTTACCCGTTCTTGATGGACATGATCATCCAGCAGCGGTCGACCGGCGTCGTTCCGGACGACCGCTTCGTGGACGTGCGCTTCGCCGACCTAATGCTGGATCACCTCGGCACCATCAGCTGGACCTACGAGCAGCTCGGCATCGACCTGACCGACGAGGTGGCCGATCGCATGCGGACGTACCTCGACGCCAAACCCAGGGCTCGACACGGCTCCCATGCGTACCGCTTCGACGACCTCGGACTTGACCAAGACGAGATGCGGACGAAGTTCGCGTCGTACATGAAGCACTTCGACATTCCGGAGGAGCAACTGTGACGGACCTTGACGCGGCATGGGTGAGATACGCCGACCGGATCAAGGCTGCCGGCGAAAGCATCACCGGGCCTGACTTCCCAACCGATCCACGGCTTCGCGCCGAGGGCTACCGCTACGTGAGCCGGCTGGTCAACCTGGCGCACCAGATCTACCTCGAATTCGGCAGCACCACAAGGCCGTCGCTGTTCCGCTACAACGACGACATCAGCACGTTCGGCGCCCCCAACACGGACAACAACTACTGCCGTGCCATGGTCGACCCGACTGGGACCTACCGTGTCACCGGCGACATCTCAGGCTTGAAGGAGCTGATCGTCTCCGTCCATGACGGCGAGATGGCGCTCGGCAAGGTCGCCATCCTCGCCGAGGTGACGCTCGGAGACCTGGACTTCGGCGACGCCGGCTCGCTCGAGCTGTTCGTCGGCGGCCCTGAGCGCGAGCCGAATTGGATTCCGCTGCCTGAAGAATCGGCGTACCTCAACATTCGCCAATTCGTGGCCGACTGGGAAAACGACCCAATCGCGACTTTGCACATCGAGCGACTGGACGACGTGGGGCCCGCGGAGAATGTGACGCCGGAGTTCATCGCGGCCGCTCTCGACCGGGCGGCGACATGGGTGGAAACCAGCGTCGCGTTCTGGAACCAGTTCTCCGGCGCGCTCAAGTCGTTCACGCCGACGAACGAGTTCAGCGCGCCGCGCTATGCCGAGGGCGGCGCGGTCAACATGGTGCACGGTGGAACGCGCTGGGAGCTCGACGAGAATCAGGCGCTGGTGGTGGAATTCGACCAACCGCAGGCCACCTATTGGTCGATCCAGACGTACATGTTCCACTGGCTGGCACCGCTGGACTTCCGTAACCGGGTCACGAGCCTCAACGACACCCAGGTGCACGTCGACGACGACGGCAAGGTCCGCGTCGTGATCTCTCACCAGGATCCCGGTGTGCAGAACTGGCTCGACGCGTCGGGCCTGCGGGAGGGGCTGTGCTCGTACCGATGGGTGCGGGCGACCACGCAACCCACCCCCGTCGCGACGCTCGTTGCCGCCGCCGACGTCCGCAAGCACCTGCCGCCGTCGGCACCCGAATTTTCGGCCGCCGAGCGCAAGCAGCAGATCGCTGCTCGGCAGCGGGGTTTCGATCGGCGTTTCCGGCGCTAGAGTGCGGGATCTCGACGAGGCAATTCGGCGAGGACGTCGGCGCGCTCGGCGTCAAAGCTGAGATAGCCCTTGATGGGAAGGGTTTCCGGTGGGGGATCCTCGTAGCTCCAGGCGACATCGTCGACGACGGTGTCGCCGATGACAGCCGCCCAATAAGTCGCTACACCTTTGTAGTTGCAGTAGCTTGTCGTCTCCGTCCGGCGCAAGAGATCCACGCGGACCAACGACGGATCGACGTAGAGCCGGGGTTCCAGCGCGGTTTCGAAGACGATCACCGTGTCGTCGGTGTCCACCAGCGTGGTGCCGTCGACCGCGACGCGCAGGGCGCGTCGTGTCGGGCGGCAGTCGACACGGTGGTACGGGTTCGGCGGGTAGTGGACGAGCTTGCGACCTTCTTCGAGCCAGGTGTCGACTGCATCCCACGGCACCTGGACGTAGCCGGGCGCGTCGGGTTCAGGCTCGTTCGGCAGATCGCCAACCTCGTTGGCCGGGAACGCATAGCTGAGCGGACGGTCCCGGCGGTGCACCAACAACGCATGCTCGGTGTCAATAACCCTCTGCCCGTTGCGAATTCCTTGGACGCGACGCGGATGCGGCTCGACATAGACCACGTCAGAGAGCAGCGGGGGAGCGAACCATCCTGCGGGGTCCTTGCTGAGCGGGCCCCGTCCGGCGACGAGGCTCACCCTGCAGTCCTGACCCGCGTCGCTTTGCCCTTTCGGGCTTCCGCCGACCGGATCACCGACTTGAAGAGCCGATTCGCGACGTCGAAAGCCTCGGCGGCACCGTCTGCTTTCGGGTCGATTTGCAGCAGGGCGGAGATGACACCGGCCATCGCCCCATTGACAAGCCGCACCACAGCGTCGTCGGACGACCGTCCCAGGTCGGCGGCAAGCGCTTCGTTGACCTTGCGCTTGGATTCGGCGATCTCGGGCGTTTCCGCGCCCCGCAGTGCGGGATTCGCATCGAGCATCGCGCGTAGCAGCCCGATCGTCTGGCCATGTGTTTTCCGTTCGTCCTGCAGCCAGCCGGCCAGGATGTCGAGGGTGGTTTGGTCGGCGCTGCGGTTCGCGCATGCCTCGCTGAGCCGTTGCGCTGAGTCGGCGATGTAGGACAGCGCGAGCTCGAGCTTGGACGGAAAGTACAGCGACACGGTGCGCGGAGACACCTCAGCGGCCTCCGCGACCTGTGCGACCGTCGTCGCGTCGTAGCCGCGTTCGGCGAAGAGCCGCAGTGCAGCGCGCTCGATTTCAGCTCGGCGTCGCGCCCGCGACCGCTCACGCAATGACTCAGGCATGAGCGTTACTTTACAGCGACATGCAAAGTTACCGCTAGTTGCAATAATGCCTTTACAACGGCTGCCAAAAGTGTCACCCTGCCGATGTGAGGAAACAGGCGATGTCGATGGCGCGATTGGCGGCGCTTGTCGGACGCGGCGTTCAGCGACTGGCCACCGACGCGGTTTTGCAAGGCGCACGAAGCTTCCCGCGCCGTGTCGGCGACCTCGACGCCGAGGCGTTGTCGCGGATCATGGGCCGCCGCGTCTCCTCGGTGTCGGTGCTCGACGGCGCTGCGGGAACATCTTCTCGGGCCCGCCTGGCGCTCACCGGCGACGACATTCCAGGTTCGGTCTTCGTGAAGATGTCGGCGGCCACCGCGGCCACGCGGATGCTCGGCGAACTGGCTCGGCTCGGCGAAACCGAGGCCCGGTTCTACAAGCAGCTGGCACCCGAGCTCGACTCCGGGGTCCCGCGCTGCTACGGATCGGAGTGGGATCCGCTGACCGGCCGGTACGTCATCGTCCTCGAGGACATGACGCTGACGCAGTGCGAGTTCCCCGACACGTTGAATCCGCTCGACAACGACAAGATGGCGCTTCTCGTCGAAGTCCTTGCGCACCTGCACGGCACGTTCTGGGGCCGACTGCCCGAAAAGCCCAGTGGCGAAGGGCAATTCGGCTGGCTGTGGCCCCCCTCTGCCGATCCGAGCGTTCCGCTGACTCCGCACCTGATGCGGCTGTCGGCGCGCCGTCTGGCCGATCGGACGCCGATTCCCGTCGACGCGGGCCGCTTCATCTGGGAGAACTTCCAAGCAGCGACCGCGGTGGTCGACGAAGGTCCGCACACCGTGCTGCACGGCGACTCCCATCCGGGGAACACCTTCTTCCGCGACGGTCGAGCGGGCCTGCTGGACTGGCAGGTCGTCCGCCGCGGCCACCCTGCCCGCGACCTCGCGTACACGTTGGTCCTCGGCATGACCACCGACGACCGTCGGGCTATTCAGCGCGACCTATTGACCGTCTACCGACGGGCGTTGGCGGCGAGCGGCGGTCCCGAGCTCGACCACGACGAGCTGTGGACCCGCTACCGGCAAGCTGTCGCCTACGCCTACGTCTCACCACTCACGACGGCCGGCCTCGGCGGCATGCAAACCGAAGAGATCTCCCTCGAAGGATTACGACGGGCAGTCGCCGCACTGGACGACCTCGAAACCGTGCAAGCCGTTCGGGAGGCGCTGTGACCGTCAGGTGTCGTCCGCGGGCGGGTGCTTGAGCCCGACCGCGTGGCGAAGCTGGGCGAGGAATTGGTCGGCATCGTCGCTGGCGACCAGGTAATGCGACACCGCGACGCGGATCGCCGTCGCGGCCGCGACCGCGCTGTTGGGGCCGGGCAGGAGCCGTAGCAGTCGCTCGCGCATGACCGGAATCACGTGGGACAACTGCCCGATGACGTGATCGGGTTCGATGTCGACCATTCGGTATCCCGAGTACGAATGCTGGTAGTCGACAATGAATCTCAGCGCAGCGTCCAGTTTCTCTCTGCCGCGCAGACCGGCGGTCGCCTTCGCGATCCCGCGGTCGTACATCTCCCGCTCCCAGACGCCGAACGCGTCGAGCAGCTCCTCCTTGGAGGCGAACCAGCGGTAGAGGGTCGGACGGGATACTCCGGCCTGTGCGGCGACCTCGGACAGGCTGAGTTTGGTCATGCCTTTGCGGCTGAGCACCTCTGAGGTGGCGACCAGGAGCCGCTGACGCGTGGAGGTGTCGTCGTCGACGTGATCGCTGCTTTCTGCTCTTCGCGCAAGCGGCTCATCGCTGCTTTCTGCTCTTCGCGCAAGCGGCTCATCGCTGCTTTCTGCTCTTCGCGCAAGCGGCTCATCGCCGTCGCGTACGACCGCTGAGCGTGTCATCTCTATAGCTTTACAAGAAACTGACGAAGTGTCACGCTCATCCGGTGTCCGATCCCCGTTCTCCTGGCGCCGCGATAGAAAGTGTGGCATGGCCGGACCGCTAGAAGGCATCAATGTCGTCGAACTCGGCGTCTGGGTCGCCGGCCCGGCCGCGGGAGGCATCCTCGCGGACTGGGGCGCAGAGGTCGTCAAGATCGAGCCGCCGCGCGGAGATCCGGCGCGGATGTTCGGCCGGATGCTGG
>DASWBF010000521.1:0-6612 GCA_036390735.1 Mycobacterium sp.
CGGGTCGACCACGAGAAGTCGTTCTGTGTCGGTCTTGGAAGGGGCGATCTGCAGTAGCGGCACCAGTTCGCCGGTGCTGGGCAGTCGGTACTGAATCAGGCTGTGGTGGCTGAGTTCAAGCAGTTCCTCCACCCGGATGCCTTCTCCGGGGGTCAACAACCTGTCGCATGACGTTGCTTGAACGCGTCGTGCGCCTGGGTTCCACGGCGGGTCTCCCGGGGTGTGGTGCTCGTGGCTGGTAGTTGTTCACTGAGCCGACCATGAGATCCGGAGGATCCAAGGATGCGAGCTTTTCCGGTGATATTGCCGTCGGGTGCGTGTTACTGGACGGTGCTGGATGAGGACCTGGCGGTGGTAGCGGTCGCGGACGGTTTCCTGCGTCAGGTCCGTTTCGGTCGGGACGGCGCGGAGTCGACGACGAAGAGCTACGCGCATTCGATCGCGTTGTTCCTGCGGTGGTGTACCCGGACGGGCCGGACTTGGCAGGCCGGCGCGGAACAACTACCGCTGTTCACGACGTGGTTGGCCCATGCCGGCCCAGCCGTTTCGAGTGCCAACACATCGTCGGTGGTGGTGTCGGCCGGGCCGGGCAGTGTCCCGGCCCGCGGGGCCCGGCGGATCAACGGGGTGTTGACCGCGGTGCGGGCGATGGTGGTGCATGCGGTGAGTACCGGGCAGGCGGACGGGAATCTGTTGTCGGTGCTGTACGAGGTGGCCGACGACCGGGACCTGCCGCAGGCCGCCCGGAGCGGGGACGGGCCGATGTCGTGGCGGATGCGGGCCCGGCATCGGTTGCATGAGCCGGAGCGGCCGGTGGATCGGGCCAGTGACGTCGATATCGTCGCGTTGCTCGGTGCGTGCCGGTCGGCGCGAGATCGGTTGATCGTTTTGTTGATGGCCCGGGCCGGGTTGCGGCGCGGCGAGTTGTGCGGGTTGCGTCGCAGTGATGTGCACCTGCTCAACGATTCTCGTCCGTTGGGTTGCGAGATCACCCGCGCGCACGTGCATGTGGTCCGCCGAGGCGACAATCCCAATGGGGCGTGGGCGAAGTCCCGGCGGCAGCGGGCGGTGCCGCTGGATTTCCTGACCGTGCAGGCCTTCGACACATACGTGTTCGAGCGGATGACGGTTCCGCGGGCCGCGGCGGGTGATTTCGTGGTGGTCAACCTGTTCCGTGAACCGATCGGTGCGCCGATGCGACCGGACGCGATCGGTGAGCTGCTGGCCGCTGCGTCGCGGCGGGCGGGGCTGACAACGGCGATCACCCCGCACCGGTTGCGGCACGCCTTCGGCAGCAACGCCGCCGACGCAGGATGCGGCATCGATGTGCTCGCCGATTTGCTCGGACACGCCTCGGTGTCCTCGTCGCAGGTATATCTGCACCAACCCTCGGGAATTGCATCAGGCGGGAGAGTTTCGGCTGCTGGCCAGGTGCGAGGCCAGGGATACGTTACCGGGTTGGCTGTCTGAAAGCGGCTGCTGGCCAGGAGATTTGCGCAAGTCATCCCGCCTGATGCATGATTCACCCACTTTTCGGATGCGTGGGAGGTGGGGGTGCGGCAGGTCGATCTGGCGGGAGCGGCTCATCTGGAGCTGGTGTCCGGCGTGGTTCATCTGCACCCGCAGGACGGCATGGTCGAGGCGATGCTGCGCGGCTGGCGGGCTCAACAGGCAGCGCGAGGGCTGCGGGAGAGCACGGCGGTCGACAGGGAGCGGTCGGTGCGCCGGTTCCTGGCGTTCACCAACGAGTACCCGTGGGGGTGGACACCGACCCACGTGGACGAGTGGTCGTTGTGGATGGCCAGCGAGAAACGCCTGGCACCGTCCACGATTCGTGGCTATCAGGGCAGTCTGCGGCTGTTCAGCGAGTTCCTCTCTGATGCCCGCTACGGCTGGATTGTGGCGTGCGAGAGGGAGTTCGGCACCCATCCGGTCCCGATCTGCCATGAGTGGAACACGATCGCGCACCTGAACAGCTATGAAGGCCGCCCGGAGGCGAGACCGTTCACACGGGAGGAGTTGCAGCGGTTCCTCGACTACGCCGACGATCAGGTCGAGCGCACGCTCCGCGCGAAACGCAAAGGAGCGCTGGCCGCCTACCGTGACGCTACGTTGTTCAAGGTCGTCTACGGCTGGGGGTTGCGGCGGACGGAGGCGGCGAAGCTGGATGTAGTCGATTTCGGCCGGAACCCGAAAGCGCCGCAGTTCGGGCGCTTCGGCATGCTGAATGTCCGCTACGGCAAGGCGAAGAAGGGTCAGCCGCCGCGGCGCCGGAATGTGTTGTCGGTGATGGATTGGGCGGTGGAGGCCGTCGCGGACTATGTCGAGAACGTGCGGCCGAGGTTCGGGTTCGATGATCATCCGGCGTTGTGGGTCACCGAACGTGGGGGCCGAATCAAACCGGCGGAGATCAACGCACGGTTCGTCGCCTACCGCGATGCATTGAAGTTGCCGAAAACGCTCGTGCCCCACTCGATCCGGCACTCGTACGTCACCCACCTCACCGAGGACGGTGTCGATCGGCGCTTCATCCAATCTCAGGTCGGCCACGAGTGCGACAGTTCCACGGCAATCTACACCCACGTCAGTGACGACTACATGAACACCGCTCTGCGACAGGCGCTTTCGCCTGCGTTCGCCCCGTCCACCCCATAGATAAGGATCGCCATGGCACCGAAGCTGGACTACCGCTGGAATCTGCGCCGGGTGATGGCCGAGCGCGGCATGTTCCAGACCACCGACCTCATCGACCCCTTGGCGAAGCGGGGCATCGAACTGTCCTCGAGCCAGGTCTACCGGCTCGTTGTCGAGCGCCCGGAACGACTGAGCCTGAAGGTGCTCATGGCGCTGCTGGACATCCTTGACTGCGCGATGGACGACCTGATCGAGCCAGTCGCCACGGTCTCGGCTGCCACCAAGCGGAAGGCCGTCGGTGCCGACAGCAGCGTCGGCGATCTGCGGCCGAAGCGGGCCCGCATCCGTGGAGCCGGTCAATCGTGACCGTGGTCGAGCAAGACCGGGCGATCGCTGACCCGATCGGTCTGATCACGGCCCTGGTCGCCGCGGCCGAACCGCATCTGGCGCTCGACCGGATCCGTTCGGTGGTTGTCGCGGTGGCGGGAGGACGGGCGAAATCACGGCGGCTGGCCGCGGCGTTGGCGGCACGTCCAGGGGTTCTGCTCGACGGCCGGTCCCCGGCACCCCGCGTGGTCGGTGAGCTGTTGCGGGCATTGCGCGCGGCCGGCGCCACTGCGATCTCACCGCCATCCTGCGCCACCTGCGGCAAGGCCCTGCGGACCTTCACCCGCCGAGGCGAGCACTGGTATTGCGGTCCTTGCGAACAACGACGGGCACCGTGTGCTGGCTGCGGTGAGATCAAACGGGTAAAGGTCGTCGACCGTGAGGGGCGTCCGCGATGCGCTCAGTGCGCGGACGTCGATGACCGTGACCCGATCTCGGTGATCCACGCCGTTGTCGCCGAGCTTGATCCCCGCGTCGGCTACGACACGGTCGCCGACGTGGTCGACCGGTCGTGCCGGCAACGCGCTTACCAGCAGAAACTGGCCTGGGCCATCGAGTCCGATCCCGCGCTGCTCACCGGTGACGCTCATCGAGCACCGCTGCGGGTGATCCCCCGGTTCGTCGAGCATCTGCATGCGGCGCAAGTGGTCGGCGTCGTCCTGCCGACTTGCCCCGGTTGCCGTCGTGCGGTTCGTATCGACAAGCCACTCAACGGAGTTCGGGTCTGCCGAACCTGCATCGCGCACTCCCGTATCGAAGAATGTTCACGTTGCCAGGCCGGTCGGGAGCCGGTCACCCGCGATCGGCACGGCCGTCCGATCTGCGCCAACTGCTTCGTCACCGACCCGACAAATCTGGAGACCTGCCTCTGCTGCGGGCGCCTGCGCCCGGTCAGTCGCCGCACCATCGACGGGCCGCTCTGCCAGACTTGCCCCGCACTTCCAGTGCTGACCTGCTCGATTTGCGGCGACACGACCGGGTGCGGCATATCGCGTACCACCGGCCGGCCGTGGTGCCCAGCCTGCCAACGCCGATCGGCGACCTGCACGGGCTGCGGGGACCATACGTCGATCGCCGCCGGCGCCCTGGCCCGTCCACTCTGCGCCGACTGCGCACCGCCCACAGCTTGGCTGGACTGTCCGACCTGCAGCGACCCCGACCATCCCAAACCGGGGCAGTGCGCCCGATGCCGGATCAACCGGCGCCTCGACGAGATCATGGGACCGGTCACGGCGGACCTCGCCCCTGGGCTGCTCGCGCTGCGGCACGACATCGCTACCGCCGAACATTCCATCACCGCCCACCGCTGGCTCACGAAAGAGCCCGTGGTCTCGGTCCTGTCCGACCTTGCGGCCGGACGCATGCCGCTGACCCATGAGGCGTTCGACGAACTGCCGAAACGGCAGATCCTCGAGCACCTACGCCTCACGCTGGTCGGCGTCGGTGCGCTCCCCGAACGCGACGAGGAACTCATCCGTCTTGAACGCTCGCTCACTGATTTCCTTGATACACAACAGGATCCGGTCCGCCGTAGACTGCTGCACCGCTACCTGACCTGGCACCTGCTCAGACGTCTGCGCAGCCGAAACAACGGCCGCCCCACAACCCGACAACAAGTCCTGCGCATCCGCGCCCACCGACGCGCGGCCGAGGCATTCCTCGACTGGCTCGACACCCACAACCTCACCCTGACCACGTTCCGGCAGCCCGACCTCGACCGCTGGCTGACCGATCCCGCCGCCGGATACCGCTACGAGGCCGCCACGTTCATCCGGTGGGCGCACGCCAACAAGCTCACCACCGCCTACCTCCCTACTCGCCGCTGGCACGGCCCGGTCAACCCGCTCGACGATGACCACCGATGGGCAACCACCCGGAAACTACTGCACGACAACACCGTCGCGGTCGAGGACCGTCTCGCTGGCCTGCTCTTGCTCCTCTACGCGCAAGGCCCGTCCACCATCAGCCTGCTCACCATCGACCAGATCTCGATCACCGACGACGACGTCCGGATCAGCTTCGGCCGCACACCAATCCGACTACCCGAACCCGTCGACGAGCTCGCCCGCACCGTCGTCGCCAAGCGCAAGGGCCACGCCACCATCGGCGCCACCGCGGCGTCGCGCTGGCTGTTCCCCGGCGGCCAGCCCGGTCGCCCCATCAGCACCGAGCGGCTCAAACTCCGGCTCAATCGGCTCGACATCCGCCCGAACCAGGCCCGCAGCACTGCGCTGTTCCAGCTCGCCACCGAGATCCCCGCGGCCATCCTCGCCAGAACGCTCGGCATCAGCGTCAACTCCGCCGTCCGCTGGCAACAGATCTCCGCCGGAGACTGGACCAGCTACGCCGCCGACGTCAGCCGCCGCCCTACCTCTCAAACACGAACCAGCGGAGGCATTCAGACAGTTTGAATATCCGACGTCACCATTTCAGATATTCCGCGACAACGTAAAGCCGTTGAGGCGGGAGCGTTGTCGCAACATCTTGAGACAGCGGGAACGTGATGAAAGGAACGCCTTGGTGCTCAAGCTCCCCAAGCCGCAGCTGTTTCGCGCGTCCGACTCGGCCTTTGGCAGCCCGGAGGCCGCCAGTGTTGCCGACCTGTGCAGTCAATTGGCGCAATCAGGCTCTAGCGCATTGCTGAATGCAGATACTCGGCTTGCGTGCCCTGACCGGCACTTCGTCCAACAAATAGGAGGGATCATGGCACTGCAGTTCGAGGGCAAGGTCGCGTTCATCACTGGAGCCGCACGGGGCCAGGGTCGCTCGCACGCCGTTCGATTCGCCGAAGAAGGCGCCGACATCATCGCGATGGATCTCTGCGAACAGATCGGAAGCGTGGCTTATCCAATGGCTCGGCCGGAGGATCTCGACGAAACCGTCAATCTCGTCGAGAAAACCGGGCGCCGCATCGTCGCCGAACAGGGCGACGTCCGCGACTTTGAGAAGCTCAAAGCCATTGTGGCCAAAGGTGTTTCCGAACTCGGCAGGATCGACTTCGTGCTGGCCAACGCCGGCATCCTGCCACTCGCCGGTGAGCAGGGCCAGACGATTTTGGCGTTCGACGACGCAGTAGACGTGATGCTCAAAGGGGTGTACTACACCATGGAGGCGGCGCTGCCGGCGCTGCTCGAGCACGGCGAGGGCGGAGCGATCGTCATCACCAGCTCGACCGCGGGACTTACGGGTATGCACACCCGCTTCAGCATGAGGAATCACGGTGGGGCCGGGTACATCGCCGCCAAGCACGGCGTGGTCGGCATCATGCGGGCCTACGCCAACATGCTCGCCGAGAAGAACATCCGGGTGAGTACCGTGCATCCGACCGGGCTGGCGAGCCCGATGATCGTCAACCAGCAGATCGAGCAGCTATTGGGCGATCAGCCCGAGTACGGCGTGGCGTTCGAAAACCTGCTGCCAGTGCCCGCCATCGAAGCAAGCGACATCAGCGAGGCGATGGTGTACCTCTGCGGCAAGTCGGGCCGCTACATCACCGGCATCACGCTGCCGGTCGACGCCGGATTCGCGGTCAAGTAGCGCTGCCGTGCGTGGCTCGGCATTAGCTGACAGGCCCGGCGCATCTCACCCCGG